>CAZUYO010000128.1:0-8052 GCA_964624725.1 uncultured Thermodesulfobacteriota bacterium | reverse complement strand
CCCGCGTGGTCACCCGGGAGCTCGTGGCAGCTCACGCACGCCGCGGAAACCACGGTGTGGTCCATCCGGGCCCCGTCCCACGACGCCGTGCCGTGGCACGTCTCACACTCCGCTCCCGTCACCTGGAAATGATCTTGGGGCAACCCGTGACAGGCGCTGCACGCCGCGGCGGTTGCCCCATGATCCATCCGTACCCCGTCCCACTCCTGCGTCCCGTGGCAGTCGTCACACCGACCCGTCACGCTCGGGTGATCGCCCGGCAGGGAATGGCAAGCTTCGCAAACCGAGTCTGTAAGGGAATGATCCATACGCGCGGTCTTCCACGAGGCCGTACCGTGACACGCGTCGCACTCCCCTGCGATCAGAGAATGGTCCGGCGAGCGGCCCTCGGGTTCGTGGCAGTCGGCGCAGATTCCCTCGACGGCCGCATGGTCCATCCGCACCCGCTTCCACACGCCCGGCCGGTGGCACTGGTCACAACTTCCGGTGAACGCAACGTGTTCGGCCGGCAAGCGTCTGCCGGCGGGCCCCCCGTGGCAGTTCTCGCAGCGCCCTTCGGTCTCGACGCCGTGCTCGAACCGCGCTCCCGCCCAACCCCGATCGGTGTGGCACTCCCCACAGTCCAGATTCGTCACGGGGTGGGAGCGCGGCAGTTCCTGGGCCAGCGGGTTCCTCGCACGGTCGTGGCACGTGCGGCACTCCCGTGGCGTCCCCTCGAACACCCCCCCCACGTGGCACGCCTCGCAATCCAGCCGAGCGTGGCTCCCGCTCAGCGGGAATCCTGTCCGGTCGTGGTCGAACCGCGCGCGAGCTGCGGCAACGTGCGCCGTTCCGACCAAGACGGCGGCCAGAAAAAGCACAGGAACGATCCCGCGTCTTCCGTTCAGCATGGGTCGTTTCTCCTCGTCCCTCACCACCGCATCTCCAGATCGCGGAACGACACCACACCGTGGCACCGCTCACACCGCCGGCCGTATCCGCCGCGGTGAACGTCGTCCTTTGCGTGGCACCCCACGCAGTCCTTCGGGGCCGTGACCTTCGGGTCCGCGCGTTGGGTATGGCAGCTCTTGCACGCAAGGCGCCGGTGCGCACCCTCGAGACGGGCCTTGGTTTGGGTGTCGTGGTCGAACTGCCATATCCGCCAGTCGTTCGGGGTATGGCACAGGGAACAGCCGGTCCCCAGGGTTCCGGTGTGCACGTCCTTCGCGGCGTGGCACGCCGTGCAGTCGGTCTTCGTGCCCCGGTACTCTCGGGTGGGGTGGCACGCCTCGCAGGGGGCCGCGGCATGCTGGCCGACCAGCGGGAACCCGGTTAGTTCGTGGTCGAACGCCACGCCCTGAACCCAGTCCGTCTGCCCGTGGCAACCGGCACAGGCCGGCCCCTGTTCGCCCCGGTGGGGATCGTCCTGCGCGTGGCAGTCGGCGCACACGCGCGGCGTTGCGCCGGTGACGACCCGCTCGACGTGGCAGGCGCTGCACCGTTCCCTCTGGTGGGACTCTACGAGGGGAAACGACGTCTTTTGGTGGTCGAAGACGTACGTCCCCCACCGCTGCGGGCGGGGATGGCAGGCCTCGCACTTCTCCCCGTAGATTCCGGCGTGCACGTCGTCCGCCCGATGGCAACCGACGCAGGCACTTCCGAGTTTCTTCTCGCCCACCGGCTCCCGGTGGCACCCGAGGCACGGCACCTTTTCGTGGGCCCCTTCCAGGGGGTAGGACGTACGGCCATGGGAGAACGTGGCCGCGGACCAGCCTTCCGGAATGTGGCATCGGGAGCACGCAGGCCCCCAAAGGCCCCCATGGACGTCGGAGTTGGCGTGGCAGCCCGAGCAGGTCCATCCCTGCCGGGGGGCGGCCAGGGGGCCCGTGTGGCACCGCTGGCAATCCACGCGCCGATGCGCTCCCGCCAGGGCGAAGCGCGTCGCCGCGTGGTCGAACCTGGCCGAGGTCCAGGTGTCGCTGGTGTGGCAGTCGGCACACCGGGCTCCGAACGCTCCCCGGTGGGGATCGGCCGCTCCGTGACACGCCCGGCAGTCGGTCGGGATTCCCTTGAACCGGTTCCCCGGGTGGCATCGGTCGCAGGCCACCTTGGTGTGGGCCCCCTTCAGGGGATACCGGGTTCGATCGTGATCGGTGGTGATGCGCTTCCAGCCGTTCACCGTATGGCACTGTTCGCACCGGTTTCCGTACCGGCCGTCGTGCTTGTCGTCCACGCCGTGGCACCCGAGGCAGTCGGTGGGCGCCTCCTTCGCAAACGTCCGGTCCAGATGGCAAAGGGCGCAGGCCACCTTCTGGTGCCGGCCCGCCAGGGGATAGCGGGTTTTCTGGTGGTCTACAGAGGCCGGGGCCCAGCGCGCCGTGTCGTGGCACGTCTCACACCGCTCGCCGAGGCGCCCCTGGTGGGGATCGCGCGTGTGGCAGGCGGCGCATACCCTGGGGGCTTCCCGAAACCGCGTCCCCTCTCGGTGACACGAGGCGCACGGCGCCCCCGCGTGGGAACCGGTCAGCGTAAAATCCGTGTGTCCGTGGTCGAAGACACCGCGGTCGAGCCCCACGATGTCGGCGTTTCGGCCCAGATGGTCGGGATGGCACGCCCGGCACGGGCTCGTCGCGATACCGCGCATCCGTCCATGGAACCCCTCCCCCTTTTCCAGGTCCGTCCGGACGGCCTTGTGACAGTCGAGGCACAGGGCCCGCTGGGCCGACTTGTCGAACCGGGCATGACACAGCTCGCACCGCGTTTCGTAGAGCGCGTGGGCCTGGGCCAACGGGCCCGGGCTCACCAACCGCTCCAGCGGTCCCGCCCACGCAGCGCCGGCCAGCGCGAGAAACCCGAAAAACAACCCCAATGCGTTCACGGTTCGAGGCCCCCTCAGTACATGTGAACCGCGACCACGTGGAGGCCGACGGCGAGCATCATCAGGAGGAACAAGGGCAGGTGGAGCAGGTGCCAGAGCCCGAGCAATCGGGAGTGAAACCCCAGCCGGGCCGTGCGAAGGATGAGCTTTACGTGACGCGCCACCGCCCGACGGGCCTCGCGCTCCACCTGCCACCGTTCCACCCACGACCATCCGGCAATCTCACCGGCCCGACGCACCGCCTCCCGGATCTCCTTGCGAATCCGCCTGCGAACCAACCGAGTCTGGACACCCACGAAAAGCACCCGGCGAACCGCGGCCAAAATCCCGGAGGGCGGAGACAGGATCTCCTCCTCGAAGCTAACCAAACGGTCCCGGACCACCGAGGAACACCCCGCCAGGAACACCAGACCGTCCCGGCTTTCCTCCCGTTGGCGCCGAAGCGATTCCAGGGTTGCCAGCGCACCGAACAGCCCCTCGTGGACCCGCGTGTAGAGAAACGCGCCCACAAACCCGCTCAGCGCCACCAGCACCGTGGCGGAGAGCACGAACAGGCTGTTGGCCGAACCGACCCGAAAGTTGGCGTGGAAGAGCGCGCACAAGGGCCCCACCACGCCGAGAAGGATGTGGACGAGAAACCAGTGGCGGACCACCCCCCAACCGTGCAGAGCGCGCCAGCGTTTCCGAACGGGGTAGGCGAGCAGCAGCCCCATGCTCGCGGCGGCCGCCACGCCGAGGGCGTATCCGAGGCCCCGTTCGGCCGTGATGAGGTTTCGGGTGTGGACGAACCACCCGGCCGCCGCGAGCGAGGCGGCCAGGGCGCCAATGAGCCCCAGGGTCACGCCCGTCCGGACCATGCCGAGGAGCGCCGACCAGTCCTTCCGCCGCTCCCGGCGGGTATTCGGTTGGCTACCTTCGGCCCCAAACGCGCCGGGAGCCGAGGGCCACCGGAGCGCGGCCGTGCCGGTCGTGCGAGTCATCGTTCACCCTCCTGGTCGGGGGAAAGGAGTTTGCTCACCCAGGTCGGCAGCCACCGGACCGCCGCATCGTGCGGACGGATTTTCCCGGCCAGTTCCGGCACCCGTTCGGCTGCGGCGACGGCGGTTTCGCCCGATCGGTCTCCGATGAGGGGATCCGCCCCCGCCTCGAGCAACCGCTCGGCCACGGCGACGTGCCCGGCCCGGATGGCCGCGAGGAGGGCCGTCTCCCCCGTGTCGTCCTGCGCATCCAGGTGCGCTCCGGCCCTCACGAGGGCGTCGACGCACCCCAGATGCCCCCTGGCCGCCGCGGCGTGGAGCGGGGTGTTCCCCCCCTTCGCGCGCCGGTTCGGGTCGGCCCCTCGTTGGAGCAGGGCCTCCGCCACCTCGGCGTGGCCCCCCACGACCGCCCGCAACAGGGGCGTTCGCCCTTCCCGGTCCGCGCGGTTCGGGTCGGCCCCGGCTTGGAGGAGCAGGGCCGCCACGTGCAGGTCGCCCCGATCGGCCGCCCACCAAAGCGCGCTCCGTCCCTCCGGATCGGCCGAGTCCACCCCCGCCCCGCCCGCAAGGAGCCGCCGTGCCACGTCGTCCGTGCCGCCCCGCACGGCCGCGACCAGCGGGGGCACCCCGTCGGTTCCGGCACGATTCGGGTCCGCGCCCGCCCGGAGCAGCAGATCCACGAGGTCCCCGCGCCCCTGGTAAACCGCCTCGAGGAGAGGCGTTCGGCCGCGCACGCCGGGGAAATCCACCGGGGCGCCGGCATCCAGGAGCGCGGCCACCACGTCCGGGGCACCCCGCTCCACGGCCAGGTGGAGGGCCGTCGCCCCCCCCGGGCCCACGGTCGAGGGCCGGGCCCCCGCAGTCAGTAGGAACCGCACCACCTTCACGCGGCCCGCCTGGGCCGCCCGCATCAACGGGGTAAACCCCTCTCCATCCCGTTCCTCGGGGTCCCGCCCCCGGCTCAGGGCGCCCTTGACCTCTTCGATCTTTCCCCGGGCCGCAAGCACGCCGAGCGGAACCTCCCGCGGGGCGGCCGCCACGGAAACGGCCTCCACCCGTTCCGGCCCGACCCGGGCCGGGGCGCCGTCGGACGCCGGGGCTTCCCTCCGCGGCACCACGTACCCCGCCGCCAAGAACGCGCTTCGCAGCCCGGCTTCACCCCGGTCCAGGGCGACTCGGAACGCCGAGCGGCCGTCGGGCCCGGCCCGGCGCCCGTCCGCCCCATGCTGCAACAGTGCCGACACCGCTGCCGCGTCCCCGCGGCGGACCGCAAGGTCGAGAGCCGAGAACCCGGCCGCGTTCCGCTCGTCCACCGGCGCGCCCGCCTCCAGGAGCACCGACAAGATCTCGGCCCGCCCGTGAACGACCGCCAGGTGAACGGCGGTGTTCCCCCCCAGGTCTCGCGCTCCCGGGTTCGCCCCGGCGGACAACAGCCACCGCACCACCTCGCCGTGTCCCCCGACCACCGCCTCCAAGAGGGCCGGCCTGCCGTTGATCCCCGGTACGTCGGGGGAGACGCCGAGAGCCGCGATCCGACGGACTTCGTTCAGGTCCCCCCGCAGGGCGGCCGCCGCCAAGGCGTCCGGCCCCCCGGGACGATCGTTCGGGGGTTCCCGCCGGGGTTCCGGCGTCTGGGCGCGGTACCACGAAGCCAGCCGTTGTGCCGCGGGCCGATCGCCGTCGGCCGCCGCCGCCGCAACCCAGCGCCGGGCCTCGAGATCCGGCCCCTGGAGCCCCCCCGATGCCACCCAGCGACCGAGCACCCGGGCCGCCGGCTCGAATCCCCTGCGCGCCGCCGCCGCGAACCATCTCACGGCCTCGGCCGGGTCCCGACCCACGCCCATCCCGTTCCGGTACATCCCCCCCAGCAGGTACTGGGCTTCGGGATCTCCCTGCGCCGCGCCCCTTCTCAGAAGCGCGAGGGCGCGGTCGTACTCCCGGGCTCGGATGGCTCGGCGGGCGTCCTCCCAGCCGGCCGTCCCGGGGACGGCCGTGCCCCAGGCCACGGCCAGCGCCGCCAGAAGGAGCCAGGTCGTCGGTCTACGGCGTGCCATACTTCGTCTCCACTTCCACCCCGATCTGTTTTAGAAACCCCGTGGGGAGAATTCCGCCGGCGCAGACGATCACGGCGTCGTTTTCGATCTCCACCGTGCGTCCTTCCTGCTCCAGGCGCACCGAGGCGGGCTGAATCTCCTTGACCACGGAGTGGAACAGCAGGCGCAGCCGGCCTTCCGCCGCGGCGCGCTCCACCCTCTCCCGGTTCGCCCGCTTCGCCCGCGAAAACGCCCCCTTCCGGTAGGAGAGCGTCACCTCCGTCCCGTCCACCCCGGCGAGGCCCGCGGCCGCCTCCAGGGCGCTGTCGCCCCCGCCCACCACCAACACCCGCTGCCCCCGGTACTGCTCGGGGTCCACGAGGCGGTAGACCACCTTGGGGAGATCCTCCCCCGGTACCCCGAGCTTCCGCGGCGTTCCCCGCCGACCGATCGCCAGGAGCACGGCGCGGGACGGGTACGTCCCTTCGGAGGTGACCACCTCCAGGCCCTCCGCCACCCGGCGCACGTCGGTCACGGTTTCCCCGAACCGGATGGAAAGCCCGCTGCGGCGGACCACCTGTTCCCAGAACTCCAGGAGCTCCTCCTTCGAAACCTCTCGGCGGGTGAACCGCCCGGCCCCCGGCAGGCTGAAGGGGCTCGTCATCACGAGCTTCCCCCTCGGATAGTGGGCGATGGTCCCCCCCAGCGACTCCTGCTCCACCGTGACGAACCGCAGGCCCTTCGCCCGGGCCGCGAGGGACGCCGCCAATCCGGCGGGCCCCGCCCCCACGATCACCAGGTCGAGCCCCTCGCCGGCGCGCATCCCCGGCAACGCCGCGATGTTCTCGACCGCCCGCTTGCCCTGCTCCACGGCGTTGCGGATGAGCCCCATGCCTCCCAGTTCGCCGGCCACGAACAACCCCGGGACGTTCGTCTGGAAGTCCGGCCCCACGACCGGGAGATCGACTCCCCGGCGCTCGGTGCCGAACACCAGGGTGATGGCCCCCACGGGGCAGGCCCGCGCGCAGGCCCCGTGGCCGATGCAGTCCGCCGGCCCCACGAGGTGGCTCTTTCCGCCGATGATCCCGAGCACGCGGTGCCCCGGGTGTTCCGGACACGCCGCCACACACGAGCCGCACCCGAGGCACTTCGCGTGGTCGATCTTCGGGTGCAAGGTGGGAGGCTCCGACAGCCCGGCCTCCTCGAACTCCCGCCGCACCGCCTCGTCCCTCCGGGCCGCCCGGACCCGGAGGCCCACGTAGAGGCCCCAAATCACCGCGGCCGGCACCGCGTACAGCGAGACAACTCCGATCGCGTCCGTTGACACCTTGGCCCTCCTCCAAGACCCCCTTGGGTAGGATTCTCTTCGGTTACCAATGCTTCCGTCTTTAGAGTCTCTCTCGATTTTGCCTGAGCCAGACTCGCCGAACCCGTCACGATTTTGGGTAGATATGCGAGATGTCGGCTGCGAGGGGGTGCTATTTGCACCCTCCGTGCCAAGCACAAGCCGCGCAGATCCATCGGATCCCGGCCTCCCGCCGCTCACACCCTTCCCCGGCCGGCACCACCTCCGGATGCCATTCCCATTTCGTAACGGCCACAGATCCAGGAACGGCGCCGACCGGGGCGTGCGCGGGTGCGGATTCGACACCCGGGGAGGTCGGGTGAGGACGAGGGGGGCCTCAAGGCTCACCGGACCCGACGGCGGCACCGCGTCGCCTTCAGGCGACAGCCGCGCCGTTTTCGGGGATCGGAAGTCGGCTCTAAGCGATGGGGGCTCGAAGTACCGCCGTCCCCGGGGACCCGAGGGGGCGATCAAACGGGGGTGGGAAGACGGTGTTGTCGCCGGGGGGCAACACCTGTGGAGGGCGGGATCGGGGTGTGATTTCACACACCGGAGGGTTGCGGCAAAACGCACAATCCGGCGCTTGATGCCTCCATAATCGCTGCTATATCAATATGTTACAGAATTGGCACGAGCCTTGCTTCAACATGGGCAACGAACGGCCCCACACCCCACACGGACCGTTCGCCGAGCCTCCTATCGCGAGGCCTCTTCCCCCAAGCCCCCGTTCCCCCGGGGGCTTCTTTTTTTGTTGCGTCGGGATGGCCGGATCCGTAGAAGTACGCGCTCTCCTCGTTGCGCGGGAGGAGCGGGATGCGTGCGACCCTCGTGTTTCCCCCC
>CAZUYO010000127.1:0-8061 GCA_964624725.1 uncultured Thermodesulfobacteriota bacterium | reverse complement strand
AGGTGATCTACACGGACTGCACCCTGTGCTACCACAGTTGCGGCTGCCAGGTGACGGTACGGGACGGCCGGGCCGTCGGGGTCGAGGGGTTGGAGTCGCACCCCCTCAACCGGGGCCGGCTCTGCCCCCGGGGGGAGGCGGCGCTCGAGAACATCTACCACCCCCACCGGATCCTGAAACCGCTCAAGAGGGTGGCCGGAGAGTTCCGGGAGATCTCCTGGGACCAGGCGCTAGACGAGATCGCGGCCAAGCTCCACGAGCTCCGGCGCGACCACGGGCCCCAGGTGCTCGGGATGTTCAGCGGCTCCATCGGGGTCGAGAACCTGGAGATGGCCGGGCTGGCCCAGCGGTTCAAGGCGGCTTACGGATCCCCCAACTTCTTTTCGGTGGAGAGCGTGTGCTACCGGATGCGGATCCGGGCGCGGCAGATCACGTTCGGAAAGTATCCGGTGGAGGAGCTGGACTCGAAGCTCTACATCCTGTGGGGCCACAACCCGGACGCCAGCGATTTCCCGCTCAAACTCGCGATCGAGGAGAACCGGAAAAAGGGATCCCGCCTCGTGGTGATCGACCCGCGGCGGATCCCCATGGCCGAAAAGGCGGATCTGTACCTGCGCGTCCGGCCGGGCTCCGATGCGGCCATGGCGCTTGCCATGCTCCACGAGATCATCGGGAACGACCTTTACGACAAGGAGTTCGTGGAGCGCCACACCGTGGGCTTCGGGGAACTGGCCCGGCACGTTCGGCCGTTCACCCCGGAGTGGGCCGAGAAGCTCACCTGGGTGCCGGCCGACCAGATCCGCCGGTTGGCCCGGTGGATGGCCGAGACCAGGGGGGCGAGCATCTACCAGGGCACCTGCACCCAGGACCAGACGGCCGCCGGGGTCCAGGCGAGCCGGGCCTTCGCGGCGCTCCAGGCGGTGACGGGCAACGTGAACGTGCCCGGCGGCTGGGTCATCAGCCCGCGGCCCCGGTTCGGGAACGTGGGGCTCGACGCGGGGGGCGACCCCCTGGGGGCCGACGAATACCCCCTCTTTGTGGAGCTGTGGGGCCGGAAGAGCCCCTACGGCGTGGTCACCAAGGTGCCCGAGGCCGTGCCCGAAACGCTCAAGGCCTTCTATGTGGTGGGCGGAAACCCCCTCGTCTCCATGCCCGACTCGAACGCGTTCCGGGAGGCCTTCCGGCGCCTGGAGCTCCTCGTGGTGCACGACATGTTCCTCACCGAGACGGCCCGGGAGGCCCACTACGTGCTGCCGGCCTGCTCCCACCTGGAGAAATGGGGGGTGGCCTACACCTACAACGTGTGCCACGGGCTCCCCTACATGATGCTCCGCAAAAAGTGCATCGAACCCCTGGGCGCGTCGCGCTCGGAGTGGTGGGTGTTCACGGAGCTGGCGCGGCGGCTCGGGCTCGGGGAGCACTTCCCCTGGGCGACCGAGGAGGAGTTCGTGGCGTTCGAGCTCGAACCCACCGGGCTCTCGTTCGACTACCTCCTCCACGAGAAGCCCGAGGGTGACTTCTACGGCACGAAGCGCTACGAGATGCCCCCGAACCTTCCCACCCCTTCGGGAAAGATCGAGCTCTACAGCGAGGCCATGGCCCGGGCGGGCGCCGACCCGCTGCCGGTGTACCTGGAGCCCGACCGAAGCCCCGTGAAGGCCGATCCCGAGTACCGGAAGAGGTACCCCCTCATCCTCACCACGGGGCACCGGAACTACTACTACACCCACAGCCAGTTCCGCCGGATCCGGGGCCTCCGGGAGAAGAGCCCGGAGCCGTACGCCGAGATCGGGCCCGAGACGGCCGCCCGGCACGGCCTGGCGGACGGCGACCTGGCCGAGATCGAGACCGACCGGGGCCGGGTGCGCATGCGGGTGAGGGTGGACCCCAACGTGGCCGAGGGGGTCGTGTTCGTGCCCCACGGGTGGGAGGGGGAGCAGAACGCGAACCGGCTCACCGACGTGGGATGCCGGGAGCCGATCTTCGGGTATCCGCAGATGAAGGCCCTTCTCTGCGCCGTGCGGAAGGCGGCCTAAGGGGCGGCCGGGGCCGCGGCGTCCCGGGGCACGGTCACCGTGACCCGGGTGCCCTGGGGGTGGAGGGGCTCGATGCGGAGGGCCCCACCCATGAGCTCGGTGAGGTGCTTCACGATGGCGAGGCCGAGGCCGGTTCCGCCCGTGGCCCGGGACCGGCCGGGATCCACCCGGTAGAACCGCTCGGTGACCCGGGGGATCTCGGAGGGCGGGATCCCGATCCCGGTGTCCTCCACGCGATAGACCAGCCGGTCGTCCCGCGCCTCGAGCCGCACCCGCGCCCGGCCCCCGGCCGGGGTGTAGCGCACCGCGTTTTGCACCAGGTTGATCAGGATCGATTCCAGCTTTTCCGGGTCGATCGACGCCTCCACCGGGTCCGGCGGCACCTCGGCCGCGAGATCCACCCCGGCCCGCTCGGCCTCGGCCGAGAACATCTCCACCACGGCACGCACCGGGGCCCGGGCGTCCACGCGCTCGGGCCGCAGGGGTGCGGCGCCGGCCTCGATCCGGGCGAGCTCCGCCACGTCCTGCAAGAGCGCCTCGAGCCTCCGGGCATTGCGGCGGATCGACTCCAGGAACCGGGCCGCGGCCCCGGGGTCCTCGTCCAGGGCCTCGGGCAGGGTTTCGGCCGCCCCCCGGATGGCGGTGAGCGGGGTGCGCAGCTCGTGGGCCAGGTTCGCCACGAAGTCCCGCCGCATCCGTTCCAGCTCGTGCTGCCGGGTCACGTCGCGGAGCACCACGAGCACCCCGGCTCCCCCCTCCTCGTCGGGATGGGGGACGAACCGGGCCAGAAGCCGGCAGGGCGGGTCGGGCCAGGTCACGGCCACGGGGTCCGGCGGGTGCGCGGGGTCGGCCTGGCACCGCGCCAGCGCGGCCAGAAGGTCCGGGTGGCGAAGCGCCTGCGCGCCCGTTCGGTCCTCGGCCGGGTGCCCCAGCCGCAGGATCCGGCGGGCCGCCGGGTTCGCCATCCGGATGCGGCCGTCGCGGCCGAGCACCAGGATGCCGTCGGGAAGGTGATCGAGGAGCGAGTGGAGCCGGGCCCGCTCGGCCCGAAGGAGCCGGAGTTCCTCCCGGAGGGCGTCCCGGAGGCCCCCGAGGGCGCGCTCGAGGTCGGCCAGTTCATCGGCTCCGCCCACGGCCAGGGGCGCCTCCAGGTCCCCGGCCCCGGCCCGGGTCGCGAACTCGGTCATCCTCCGAAGCCGCCGCGCCGTGCTCCGGGAAAAGACGGCCGCGAGCCCGAAGGCCACCCCGAACCCGAGGACCGCGGCGATCCCCAGGCGCTTCCGGAGTTCCCGCTGTAGGGCGGCCACCGACGCCAAGGAGCGGGCCACCCGCACCACCGGGGTGGCCGGCACGGCGACGTACACGAGGGGCTCCCCGATGGAGGCGCTGCGGCGCACGGCGTGGCCCACCCGGCCGGCCAGGGCCTCCCGGATCTCCGGCCGGCCGGCATGGTTCTCCATGGTGGCCGGATCCCGGTGGCTGTCGGCCAACACGACGCCGTCGGCGCGGATCACGGTCACGCGAAGGCCGGTGCGTTCGGCGAGCCGGCGCACCTCGGCCTGCAGGGCGCCGCCGGCGAGCTCGACCAGCCGGGGAGCGGCCGCCCACGCCACGCCCTCGAGGTCGCGGCCCACCCGTTCCGTTTCCCACCGGTCGACGAACCGGCTGCCCGCCATCCCGGCCACCGCCAAGAACACGGCCAACACGGCGACGGAGTGGAGGAGCAGGCGGCCGAACAGGGTGCGGGGCACGGGCCTACCTCCGGCCGTTGAAGCGGTACCCGGCCCCCCGGACCGTCTCGATCCACCGGGGGCGGCCGGGGTCGGGCTCGATCCGCGCCCGGAGCCGGCGCACGTGCACGTCCACGGTGCGGGGATCCACCACCACGTCCGGGTCCCAGGCGTGCTGGAGGAGGGCCTCCCGGGAGTACACCCGGTCGGGGTGGGTCGCCAGGAACTCGAGGAGCCGGTACTCCTGGGGGGCGAGCACGATCTCGGCGCCGTCGCGCCACACCCGCCGGGCCCCGGTGTCGATCTCGAGGGCCCCGTACCGGAGCCGCTTCTCCCCGCCGCCGTCCGGCGCCGCCCGCTTCAACACGGCCCGCACCCGCGCCACGAGCTCTTTGGGGCTGAAGGGTTTCACCACGTAGTCGTCGGCCCCCAGCTCGAACCCGGCGAGCCGGTCGATCTCGCCGCCCCGGGCCGTCAGCAGGATGACGGGAAGCTCCCGGGTGTCGTCCCGGGCGCGCAGGAGGCGCAGCACCTCGAACCCCTGGAGGTCGGGGAGCATCACGTCGAGCACGACGAGGTCCGGCCGCCGCTCCTCGACCCGAAGGAGCGCCTCCCTGCCCGTGAAGGCCCGGTCCACCTCGTACCCGGCCTTGGCCAGGTGGTAGGCCACGAGGTCGACCAGATCCTCCTCGTCGTCCACGACCAGGATGCGCATGGGGGCCTCCGCGGGGCGGATCAGCTCGCGCCGGCGTCCTCCGGCACGTGGGTGTGGCGGATGTCCTTGCCCTTCACGAGGTAGATCACCATTTCCGAGATGTTGGTGGCGTGGTCGGCGATGCGCTCGAGGTACCGGGCGATCAGGATGAGCCCCAACGCCCGGGAGATGTTGGCCGGGTTCTCCAGCATGTAGGTCAGGAGCTCCCGGAAGATCTGGTCGTTCAGGCGGTCCACCTCGTCGTCGCTCTCGCACACCGCCTTGGCGGCGTCGGCGTCGCGGTTCACGTAGGCGTCGAGGCTTCGGCGCACCATCGCCTGGGCGGCCTCGGCCATGCGGGGTAGGTCGATGAGGGGTTTGAGCGGGGGTTCCGCCACGAGTTCCAGGGCGCGCTCGCTCATGTTCACGGCGAGATCCCCGATCCGCTCGAGATCGGTGGAGATCTTGAGCCCGGTGATGATGAGCCGCAGGTCCCCCGCGGCCGGCTGGCGCAGCGCCAGGAGCTCGATGCACCGCTCGTCGATCTCCACCTCGTGGCGGTTGATCTCGTGGTCCCGGGCGATCACGGCCCGGGCCCGTTCGGGGTCCCGGTCCACGAGCGCCCCCATGGCGTCGCCGATGGCCTGCTCCACCAGGGCGCCCATCCGGAGGATCTGCTGCTGGAGCCGCTCCAGGTCGGCCTCGTAGGCCCTGCTCGTGTGGGGTTTCATCGGTGCCTCCGGGGCCGGCTCAGCCGAACCGGCCGGTGATATAGGCCTCGGTTTGCTCCTGGGCCGGCGAGGTGAAGATCTTCTGGGTCCGATCGTACTCGACGAGACGGCCCATGTAAAAAAAGCCGGTGTAGTCCGAGACCCGGGCGGCCTGCTGCATGTTGTGGGTCACGATCACGATCGTGTAGCGCCCCTTGAGCTCGGCGATCAGGTCCTCGAGCCGGGCCGTGGAGATGGGGTCGAGGGCGCTGGCGGGCTCGTCCATCAGGAGCACCTCGGGCTCCACGGCCAGCGCCCGGGCGATGCACAGCCGCTGCTGCTGGCCCCCCGAGAGCTCCAGGGCCGAGGCCCGCAGGCGGTCCTTCACCTCGTCCCACAGGGCGGCTTTGCGCAGGGCGTCCTCGACGATCTCGGCCAGCCGGGCCTTGTCGCGCACGCCGTGGATCCGGGGGCCGTAGGCCACGTTGTCGAAGATCGATTTGGGAAACGGGTTCCAGCGCTGGAACACCATGCCCACCCGCCGGCGCAGGTCCACCACGTCGGTGGAGGGCGAGAGGATGTCCTCGCCGTCGAGCACGATGCGGCCCCGGGTCCGGGCCCCGGGCACCAGGTCGTTCATGCGGTTCAGGCACCGAAGAAACGTGCTCTTGCCGCAGCCCGACGGGCCGATCAGGGCCGTGACCCGGTTCGAGGGGATGCGGATCGTGATGTCGTGGAGCGCCTGTTTGGGGCCGTACCAGACGCTGACGTCCTGGCAGTCGAGGCGAACGGGGGTGTCCATGGGGGTCCTCTGGGCTCTCAGCGGGCCGACTCGAGCCGGCGCCGCATGCGGCTTCGCACGGCAAAGGCCGTGAGGTTCAGGCTGAACACCAGGCCCACCAGGACGAGCGCGGTCCCGTAGGCCAGCGGGCGGACCTTGGTCAGCGAATGGTGCTGGGTCGAAAGGATGTAGAGGTGATAGGGCAGGGCCATGAACTGGTCCGAGAGGCTCTGGGGCACGAAGGGGAGGAAGAACGCGACGCCCGTGAACAGGATGGGCGCCGTCTCCCCGGCCGCCCGGCTCAGGCCCAGGATCGCCCCGGTGAGGATGCCGGGGAGCGCCGGGGGCAGCACCACCGTGCGGATGGCCTGCCAGCGGGTGGCCCCCAGGGCCAGGGCCCCGTCCCGGTACGCCGGGGGCACGCTTCTTAAGGCCTCTTCGCTCGCCGTGATGATCCAGGGGAGCGTCAGGAGCCCCAGGGTGAGCCCGGCCGAAAGGAGGCTTGTGCCCAGCCCCAGGAGGTCCACGAACAGCACCACGCCGAAGAGCCCGTACACGATGCTGGGCACGCCCGAGAGGTTTCGGATGGCGAGCCGGATCCACCGCGTGGTGCGGTTCTCCGGGGCGTACTCGACCAGGTAGATCGCGGCCCCCACCCCCAGGGGGAGGGAGAACACCACGGTCAACAGGCTCACCAGGGCCGTGCCCGCGATGGCCGGGAAGATGCCGCCCGCCGTCATGCCCTTGCGCGGCCGGTCGGTCAGGAACTCCCAGCCCATCACCTGCCAACCCTCGTAGGCGATGTGGGCCAGGAACGCGACAAGCACGCCCACGACGACCAGGGTGCTCAATAGAAGCCACGACCGGCCCAGGGCCGACCAGATCCGTTTCGCCCTCATCCCGCCCGCCTCCCCCGCCGGATGAACGCGTCGGCGACCCAGTTCACGGCGAAGGAGATCACGAACAGCACGAGCCCCACGGCGAACAGGGCGAAGTAGTGGGCCGTGCCGTGGGGCACCTCCCCGAGTTCGATCGCGATCGTGGCCGTCATGGTCCGCACGGGCGACAGGAACCCGCCGGGAAAGGCCGGGGCGTTCCCGCAGGCCATGAGCACGGTCATGGTCTCCCCGATGGCCCGGCCCATGGCGAGCATCATGGCCGCCAGGATCCCCGGGGCGGCCGACGGGATCGTGACCTTGACGAGCGTCTCCCAGGGGTTGGCCCCCAGGGCCAGGCTCGCGAGCCGGTAGTCCCGGGGCACGGCCCGCAGGGCGTCCTCGGCGAGGCTCACCGCCGTGGGGAGCGCCATCACGGTCAGCAGCACCGCGCCGTTCAGGGCGGTGAGCCCGTGCGGGAGGCCGAACAGCTTCGCGATCGCGGGCCCCACCACGACGATCCCGATAAACCCGACGACCACGCTGGGGATGCTGGCGAGCATCTCCACCGCGGGTTTGAGGACCTCGCGCACCCGGGCCGGGGCGAACTCGGAGAGGTACGCGGCCACCCCGAGCCCCAGGGGCACGGTGAACGCCATGGCCCCCAGGGTCACCAGAACGGTGGAGGCCACCATGGAGAGGATGCCGTACCGGGCGCCCTCCGGGCTCGTGGGGTCCCACCGGGCCGAGGTGAGAAACTCCCAGAGGGGGATCTCCCGGAACGCTTTGGCCCCCTGCCACAGAAGGAGCGCGAAGATCCCGGCGAGCACCAGGATCGAGGCGTACCCGCAGGCGGCCAGGGTCCACTCGATAAACCGCTCGCCGAAGCGGCTGCGCCGCCGCGCCGGGCCGGAGACGGCTAAGGCCGTGGTTTCGTTCATGGGTGTCATCCGGTCAGGGGAAGGATCGGGCGGGAGTGTAGCAGCCGAATGTTACGGGCGGGTTACGAGCGCGTTGCGAAACGATGACGAACGCGGCCGTGTGAGGACAGACGACAGGGGACAGGGATTCTCCGACCTCTGCCCCCTGAATTCCGGCCCCCGGCACGGAAGGCGCTCCTACGTGGGGCCAAGGCGATGCCCCCGGGACCCCGAATGCTTTTACTGAGACCAACGGAAGGATTGTCAGATCCCCGGCGTTGCAACGGAAACCCGCGGGTGGGGGGCTGGTGGAGA
>CAZUYO010000126.1:3561-8104 GCA_964624725.1 uncultured Thermodesulfobacteriota bacterium | reverse complement strand
CGCCGGTCTCGCGGTCGTCGGTCCCGTGGCCCAGACGGCCGCGGCACACCGCGTGGCCGAGGCGGAAGTCATTGTTTTTGCAGACAGGCCGAGCCTCGCGGCTTACGGAGCTCTCAAGAATCTTCGACCTCTCCGGCCGGGTCACCCCCGGGAAGACACCCGTTCGGCCCCGGGGAGTTCGTTCCAGATCGCCGGGTACGAGACCGAGGCCGCGTCCGCCCCGTCGATCTCGGCCCCTCCGGGGATCGCGAGCCCCAGCACCCCCAGGGCCATGGCCAGCCGGTGGTCGCCGTGGCTTTCGAACGCGGCCGGCCGCAGCGCCGCCGGCCCGCGGATCCGGAACCCGTCCGGGAAGGTCTCCACGTCCACCCCGGCCTTGCGGAGCTCGCCGGCCAGCGTGCCGATCCGGTCGGACTCCTTGTGGCGCAACTCCTCGGCGCCCCGCACCGCCGTTTCGCCCTCGGCCAACGCGGCCACCACGGCCAGCGCCGGGAACTCGTCGATCGCCGACGGCACCTCCTCCGGCCCCACCTCCACGCCGCGCAGCGGGCCGTGCCGGGCGACCACGTCCCCCACCGGCTCCCCGCCCGACACCCCGGTTTCCCGGAGCTCCACCGGGGCACCCATCCGCTGGAGAAGGCGGAAAAAGCCCGTTCGGGTGGGGTTGAGGCACACCCCCCGCACCCGAACCCGCGCCCCGGGCACGAGGAGCGCCGCCGCCACCCAGAAGGCGGCCGAGGAGGGGTCGCCCGGGATCTGCCAGTCGGCGGCCCGCAGCCGGGTCCGCCCCCGGATCCCCACCCGGTTTCCCTCCCGCAGGATCTCGGCCCCCAGGGCCGCCAGCATCCGCTCGGTGTGGTCCCGCGACGGGGCGGGTTCCTCGACCCAGGTCACCCCGCGGGCGTGGAGCCCGGCGAGGAGCACCGCGCTCTTCACCTGGGCGCTCGCCACCGGCAGGGTCCAGGTGAGGGCCCGGAGGCTCCCGCCCCGGAGCACCAGGGGCGCCAGCCGGTCCTCGTCGCGGCCCAGGGCCAGGGCGCCCATCTCCCGCAAGGGGTCGAGCACCCGGGCCATGGGCCGACGCCTCAGGCTCGCGTCGCCCGTGAGAACCGAAAGGAACCCGTGGCCGGCCAGGATGCCGGCCAGGAGCCGCATCGTGGTGCCGGAGTTGCCGCAGTCCACCACGTCCTCGGGCTCCCCCAGGCCCCCGACGCCCCGGCCCTCCACCACGACGACCTCCCCTTCGTCCCGGATCGCCACCCCGAGGGCCTCCAGGGCCCGGCGGGTCGAGCGCACGTCCTCGCCGCCCTGGAGCCCCCGGATCCGCGACGTTCCCTCGGCCAGGGCGGAGAACAGGAGGGCCCGGTGGGAGATGGACTTGTCCCCCGGCACCCGCAGGTCCCGGTCGAAGGGCCCCGGGGGGGCCACCCTCACACGGTCCACAGCCGGCTCCTCCCTTCCTTGGCGCCGTGGAACAGGGTCTCCAGGGCCGCGGCGTCCCCGGTCTCGATGCGGCGCCGTACCGCCTCGAGTTCCGCCTCGAACTCCCGGATCACCGCGGCCAGGCTCTCCCGGTTCTCGAGGCAGATGTCCCGCCACAGGGCGGGCGGGCTGCCCACCACCCGGGTCCAGTCCCGAAGGGACGGACCGGCAAGCCCCAGGGCCCGGTCGTCCAGGCGTTCCAGCACGGTCCAGGTCAGGGTGTAGGCGAGCACGTGGGGCAGGTGGCTGACCCAGGCGAACACCCGGTCGTGGGCCTCGGGGTCCATCGTGACCACCCGGGCCCCCACACCGCTCCAGAGCTCCGACACCCGCCCGACGGCCTCTTCCGGCGTGGTGGCGACCGGGGTCAGCACGCACGGCCGCGCGTCGAACAGCCGCGGGTCGGCCGCCTCGATCCCGGAACGCTCGGTGCCGGCGATCGGATGCCCCCCCACGAACCGCACCCCTTCCGGAAGCACCCGGCCGGCCTCGGCCACGATGGACCCCTTGGTGCTTCCGACGTCGGTCACCACCTGCCCGGGACGAAGCGCCGGCGCCACCTCCCCCAGGAGCCGGCGCACGGCCGAAACCGGGGCCGCCAGCACCACCAGATCCGCCCCCTGGACCGCCTCGGCCGCCCCGGCGGCCACCTCGTCCACCCAGCCCCGCTCGGCGCCCATGCCCAGCGACGCGGCCCGTCGGTCCCACGCCCGTACCCGGTACGGCAGGCCGTGGGCCTTCACCGCCGCGGCCAGGCTCCCTCCGATCTGGCCGAGCCCGATCACCGCCAGCGTGCCCGAGCTCATCGCCCCCCTCCCACGTCCCGCCCCACGGCCCGGGCCACGGCGGCCACCTGCTCCACCAGCCGGGCGAACCGCTCCGGCTTCAGGCTCTGGTTCCCGTCGCACAGGGCCGCCTCGGGCCGCGCGTGGACCTCGATCATGAGCCCGTCGGCCCCGGCGGCCACGGCCGCCCGGCTCAGGGGCTCCACCAGCTCCCAGGTGCCCGCCGCGTGGCTCGGGTCCACCAACACCGGCAGATGGGTCTGACTCTTGAGCACCGGCACGGCCGAGATGTCCAGGGTGTTGCGGGTGGCGGTCTCGTAGGTCCGGATGCCCCGCTCGCACAGCAGGATGCGCCGGTTGCCCTGGGCGGCCACATACTCGGCGCTCATGAGCCACTCGGTGATCGTGGCCGCCAAGCCCCGTTTGATGAGGATCGGCTTCTCCAGGTTCCCCACCTCCTTGAGGAGGCGGAAGTTTTGCATGTTGCGGGCGCCGATCTGGACGACATCGGCGTACCGGGCCACGAGCACCGTGTCGCGGGGATCCATGAGCTCGGTGACCACCGGCAGGCCCGTGGCCTCCCGGGCCTCGGCCAGGAGCTCGAGCCCCTTCTCCCCCAGGCCCTGGAACGCGTAGGGGCTCGTGCGGGGCTTGTAGGCCCCGCCCCGCAGGCAGGTGGCCCCGGCCTCCTTAATCGCGTGGGCCGTTTCCAGGAGGAGTTGGCGGTCCTCGATGGAGCAGGGCCCGGCGATGATCTGGACCGGCCCCGGACCGAAGGACACCCCCCCCACCTCCACCCGGGAGTCCTCGGGGTGGAACTCGCGGCTC
The DNA here is from genome assembly GCA_964624725.1 of uncultured Thermodesulfobacteriota bacterium. Taxonomy (GTDB): domain Bacteria; phylum Desulfobacterota; class Deferrisomatia; order Deferrisomatales; family Deferrisomataceae; genus Deferrisoma. Next base: position 5,009 of record CAZUYO010000126.1, on the reverse strand, counting down.
ACGAGCTTGTAGGGCTTCAGGATCGGGATGACCCGCTCGACCCCCGGCATGGACTCCAGGGGCAGGTCCCGCAGGGCCTCCTCGTCGCCGATGGCGCCGAGGATCGTGCGCTGCACCCCCTTCGACTCGTGCACCGCGAACCCGAGGGCCCGCAGGGTCTGGACGAGCTGCTGGCGCTCTTCCTCTTTGTGGTCCCGTTTCAGCACGATGATCATCGCGATCCCCTTCGTGGGAAGCTGGAGCGATAGGAAGCGGGAAAGCTAGGCGGCGGGGAGGCTTGCCCCCCTTGCCACAGGGGGGGCCGAACGCCCCCACGTCCCCTGGAGGCTATCCTTCCTTGAGCACGGCCGCGAAGGCCGTTTCGAACCGGTCGAGCTCCTCCGGCAGGCCCACCGTGACCCGGATCCACTCGGGCATGCCGAAGCTCCGGATCGAGCGCACGATCACCCCGTGGTCGAGGAGCCGCCGGTACACGGCATCGCCGTCGCCCACCCGCACCGCCACGAAGTTGGCCTGGCTCTCCAGGTATTCGAGCCCGAGCCGGGAGAAGAAGGCGTAGAGCCGTTCCCGGCCCTCCCGGTTCACCCGGCGGGCCCGCTCGAGGTGCTCCCCGTCCTCCAGGGCGGCCACGGCCGCGGCCTGGGCCACGCCGTTGGCGTTGAACGGGAGCCGCAGCCGGTTCAGGTAGTCCACGAGGCCGGCCGGGGCGATGCCGTACCCGATGCGCAGGAGCGCGAGCCCGTAGGCCTTGGAGAACGTGCGCACCACGAGGAGCGGCCGGTCCTCTCCCACGTACCGGGCCCCGTCCGGGAACCCCGGATCGTCGGCGTACTCGGCGTAGGCCTCGTCCAGGACGACGGCGACGCCCTCGGGCAAGGCGTCCCAGAACCGCTCCCATTCCTGCGCGGTGAACGCCGTGCCCGTGGGGTTGTTGGGGTTTCCGAGGATCACGAGCGCCGTCGCCGGCCCGACGGCCCGCCCCACGGCCTCGAGATCCACCCGGTGTTCCCTGAGCGGCACCGAGCGGAGGGCGCCCCCCTGGGCCCGGGCCGTGAGCTCGTAGATGCTAAACGAAGGGCTCGCGACGACCACCTCGGAGCCCGGCCGCACCAGGAGCCGCACGGCCATCTCGATCACCTCGGAGCTCCCGTTTCCGAGGACGAGGTTCTCCACCCCCACGCCCCAGCGGGCGGCCAGGGCTTCCTTGAGCCGCCGGCCGAATCCGTCGGGGTAGCGGTGCGCCTCGGCCGCGGCACGCCGGGCGGCCTCTACGGCCCGGGGCGACGGGCCCAGGGGGTTTTCGTTGCTCGCGAGCTTCACCACGCGGGCGAAGCCCCGCTCGCGCTGAAGCTCCTCGATCGGCTTCCCCGGGACGTAGGGCTCCAGGTCGCGCACGAACGGGCTCACGAGGGAGCCGAAACGGTCGGTATCGGTCATGGGATCTTCCA
>CAZUYO010000126.1:0-3461 GCA_964624725.1 uncultured Thermodesulfobacteriota bacterium | reverse complement strand
GGCACGGGCGCCCTGTATAGCCGAAGCCGCCCCCGGACGTCCAGGAGCTCCCGAGGCGGGGAACCGGATCAGGGGCTTCCCTGGGGGTACGAGCCCAGGACCTTGAGGAACCGGCACCGGCCCCGCAACTCGGCGACCGCCCGTTCCACGCCGGGTTCGGTGAGGTGGCCCTCCAGGTCCACGAAAAACACATACTGCCAGGCCTCCTCGGGCATGGGCCGGGACTCGATCTTCGTGAGGTTCACCCCGCTGTCGTAGAAGGGCTGGAGCATGCGGTACAGGGCGCCCACCTCGTCTCGCACCGCGAACACCAGCGAGGTCTTGTCCCGGCCGCTCGGGTCGGGCACGTCGGGGCCGATCACCAGAAACCGGGTGGTGTTGTTGGGGTTGTCCTCGATGCGGGCCTCGGCCACGGCAAGACCGTACACCTTGGCCGCCACCTCGGCCGCGATGGCCGCGGCCGAGGGGTCCTCGGAGGCGATCTTGGCGGCCTGGGCCGTGCTCGCGGCGTCGAACACGGGCGCATCGGGCAGGTGTTCCTCGAGCCACCGGCGGCACTGGGCCACGGCGTGGGGGTGGGAGTACACCCGCTCCACGTCGGCGAGGCGCCCCGACCGGTTCAGCAGGTGGTGGGCCACCCGCAGATACACCTCGGCCACGATCTTGAGATCGGACCGCAGGAACATGTCCAGGGTGTGGCTCACCACCCCCTCGGTGGTGTTCTCCACCGGGATCACGCCGTAGGCCGCCTTGCCCTTCTCGACCCGCTCGAACACCTCGCCGATGGTGCGGGCGGGCTCGAGCCGGGCCGATTCCCCGAACCGGCGAAGCGCCGCCTGGTGGGTGAAGGTGGCCGGAGGCCCCAGGTACGCCACGACCATCGGCGCCTCGAGGGCCAACGACGCCGAGATGATCTCCCGCCACACGGCCCGCACCCCGGCCGCGGGGAAGGGTCCCGGATTTTCGGCCTCGAGCCGGCGCAGGAGATCCTCCTCGCGCCCCGGGGCGTAGAACCGCGCCCCGCTCGCCCGCTTGATCTCCCCCACCTCCCGCGCGAGCTCGGCCCGGCGGTTCAGGCGTTCCAGGATCTCCCGGTCGATCCGGTCGATGGCCGAGCGCAGCTCGGCCAGGCGTTTCCTTGGGTCGCTCATGTCGTCCTTCCGTCGGGTCCCCCGGTCCGGCGATCGGCGGGCGCGGCCCCCCGTGCGGCGCGGTCGAGGGCCGCCAGTTCGTCGGCCGTCAGGCGGCGCCAGCGGCCCTCCGGGAGGTCGTCGGCCCGGATCGGCCCGAAGGCCTCCCGCTCCAGGTCCACCACCCTGCCCCCGAGCGCGGCCACCATCCGGCGGATCTGGCGTTTTCGGCCCCCGTGGAGGGCCAGCCGGAACCGCAGCGTTCCCCCGCCGCGCTCCACGTCCCACACCCGGTCGGCCCGGGCGGGTCCGTCGTCAAGCCGCACCCCCCGCACGAGGGCCCTGGGGTCGAAGCGGCCCCGCGCCTCCACCCGGTACACCTTCTCCACCCCGGACCGGGGGTGGAGAAGGCGGTGCACCAGGCCCCCGTCGTTCGTGAGGAGGAGTACGCCCCGCGAGTCCCGGTCGAGCCGGCCCACCGGGACCACCGAGGCCCCCAGGTCGGCCACCAGGTCCATGACCGTGGCCGCGGCGTGGGGATCGGACCGGGTGGTCACGTAGCCCGGAGGTTTCCGGAGAACCACGACGATCCGCTCCGGGGGCGGGGGCAACGGCCGGCCGTCCACCTCGATCGTCTGGGCCTCGGGATCCACCCGGACCCCCAGTTCGGTCACGACCGCCCCGTCCACCCGGACCCGGCCCTGGCGGATCCACTCCTCGGCGGTTCTCCGGCTCGCCAGCCCCCGGGCCGCGATGACCTTTTGGAGCCGCTCGCCGCGGGGCTCACCCATCCGCCGGGGCCCCCTCGGCGTCCGCCGCCGGGTCGGCGCCATCGGCCCCCGCCACCTCCTCCTCGCCCAGCATCTCCTCGATCTCTTGCAGACTCGGGAGGTCCGCCAGCGAGGTGAGCCCGAACACCTCCAGGAACTTCCGGCTCGTGCCGTACAGGAGCGGCCGGCCGGGCACGTCCTTTTTCCCCACCACCCGGACGAGCCCCTTCTCCAACAGGGCCTTGAGCACCCCTCCGCAGTCCACGCCCCGGATCTCCTCCACCTCGGCCCGGGTGACCGGCTGGCGGTACGCCACGATCGCGAGGGTCTCGAGGGCCGCCCGGCTGAACCGCACCGGCCGGGGAACCTCGAGCCGGCCCAGGTAGGGCGCGTACTCGGCCCGGGTGCGCAGCTGGTAGCCCCCCGCCACCTCCCGGAGCTCGAGGGCGTGGCCGCCGAGCGCCTCACCGAGGGCCCCGAGCCCGTCGAGGACCTCCTGCCGGCCCAGCCCCTCCGGCGCGAACAGCTCCACGAGCTTCCCGAGCGCCACGGGCTCGGGCGACGCGAACAGAACGGCCTCCAGCACCCGGGCCACCTCTTCCCGATCCACGCCTACTCCTCCTCCACGGGCACGGCAAAGAGCCGGATCTCCCCGAACGGGCTCACCTGCACCACCCGAAGGGCCCGCAGCCGCACCAACTCCAAGACCGCGAGGAACACGGTGACCACCCGGGTGCGGGTCGGCCGGGGGGGAAACAGGTCCCGGAACGCGAGGCCCCGGCCCGGGGGGCTCGCGGCGAAAAGCTCCAGCATTTCCTGCATGGCCTCCTGGATCGAGATCCGCTCCCGGGCCACGGCCTCGGCAAACGACTCGGACGCGGTGGCCAGAACCTCGCGGAACGCCAGGAGGAGCTGGAAGAAATCGGCCTCGATCGGGGCGTCGGGCCGGTCGATCTCGTCCAGGTCCGGCGACCGGAAGGTGCGGGCGAACACCTCCCGGCCCAGGAGCGGCCGCTCGGCGAGGCGTTCGGCCGCCGCCCGCATCCGCTCGTACTCCAGGAGCCGGCGCACCAGCTCGGCCCGGGGGTCCTCGCCCTCCTCTTCCTCCTCCTCGGGCTTCGGCAGGAGCATCCGCGACTTGATCTCGGCCAGGGTCGCGGCCATCACGAGAAACTCGCTCGCCACGTCGAGATCGAGCTCCCGCATCGTGTCGAGCACCTCCAGGTACTCCTCGAGGATCCGGGCGATGGGGATGTCGTAGATGTCGTACCGGTGTTTGCGGATGAGGTGGAGCAGGAGGTCCAGCGGCCCCTCGAACCCCTCGAGGCGCACCCGGTATCCGGCGTCCCCGCCGACCAGGATCCCGTCGTCCCGGCTCATCGGGCCCCCGCCCCCACCACCGGGCCCACGTCCGGGACCACGCACCCCTCGGCATCGCCGCAGCGGGCCCCCGGCCAGACCACGCTCCCGGCCACCCGGGCCCCCGACGCGATCTCGGCCCCGCGTCCCACGGAACACCCCGGCCCCACCCGGGCCCCCTCCCCGATCCGAGCCCCCGTGC
>CAZUYO010000125.1:0-8125 GCA_964624725.1 uncultured Thermodesulfobacteriota bacterium | reverse complement strand
GCCGACGGGTCGGGGCGGAAACGCCCCGGCCTCCCGCGTTCGGAAAGGAGACGGGAGAGCCGGTGATGCGTTTTTCCGCACCCTCCCCGCGTCCGACCGCGGGGAGGGTGTTTTGCGTTGTGGCGCGGCCGGACAGTGTCTATTTGGCCGCCGGAGCAATAACGTCCGACGCAGGGTTCGGCGGAGGGAGTGGCGACCGTGTCAGGAGTCAGTGGACAGACGACAGAGGACGGGGGCTTCTCTGACCTCTGACTTCTGAATTCTGGCCCCTGACATGGCAGCCGCTCCCACAGGTTGGGACAGCCCCTGACGCTGGAATCCCGAATGTTCTTCGCCGCCTAGCTGCCGAGCGGCCCGGCCGGCTAGACGAAGTTCCTTGGAAAGGAGGTGTCCATGTTGCGGTTCCGACGGGGTACGGCGGTGGGACTGATCCTGCTGGCGGCGGTCCTAGGGGCGGGGCAAGGGGTCTCGGCCGGCGCCGAGTGCCGGATCCGGATGTCCACCACCACCAGCACCGAGAACTCGGGGCTCCTGGCCCGGCTGCTGCCCCCGTTCGAGGAGACCTGGGGCTGCAAGGTGGACGTGATCGCGGTGGGCACCGGCAAGGCCCTGCGGCTCGGGGCCAACGGCGACGTGGACGTGGTGCTGGTGCACGCCCGGCCGGCCGAGGACAAGTTCGTGGCCGACGGCTACGGCGTGAATCGGCGCGATGTGATGCACAACGACTTCGTGGTGCTGGGCCCCCCCGCCGACCCGGCCGGCGTGCGGGGCTCGGGCTCGGCCGCCGAGGCCCTTCGCCGGATCGCCAGGGCCGAGGCCCCGTTCGTCTCCCGGGGGGACGACTCCGGCACCCACAAGAAGGAGCTCGGGCTCTGGGCCGCGGCCGGGCTGAAACCCAAGGGCTCCTGGTACAAGGAGGCCGGGCAGGGCATGGGCCCGGTGCTCCTGATGGCCCACGAACTAGGGGCCTATACCCTCTCGGACCGGGGGACGTACCTGGCGTTTCGCGACAAGCTCGATCTCACCGTGGTCTTCGAGGGGGACCCCGCGCTCGCCAACCCCTACGGCGTCATCGCGGTGAACCCGGCCCGGTACCCCCACGTGAACTACGAGGGGGCCATGCTGCTCATCGGGTACCTCACGGGCCCCCGGGGGCAGCGGATCATCAAGGGGTTCCAGAAGGGCGGGGAGCTTCTGTTTTTCCCCGACGCGATTCCCGATCCCTGAGCGCCTCGGCTCACCACGCCCCGAGCCGCCGGTACGCCTCGTAGACCACGATGCCGACCGCCGTGGAGAGGTTGAGGCTCCGGACCCGGCCCCAGATCGGGATCCGGTACACGCGGCCGGCGTTGGCCTCGAGGAGCTCCGGCGGAAGCCCCCGGGTTTCGGGGCCGAACACGAGCCGGCAGCCCGGGGCGTAGGGCGCCTCGTCGTAGGGCCGGCCGGCCCGGGCCGAGAAGTAGAAGACCGGACCCGGGCCGCTCGCGGCGAGCGCGGAGGCGAGGTTCGGGTGCTCGCGGACGTCCACGTGCGGCCAGTAGTCGAGCCCGGCCCGTTTGAGGTGCCGGTCGTCCGTGGAAAACCCCAGGGGGTGGACGAGGTGGAGCGCCGAGCCGGTGGCGGCGCACAGCCGGGCGATGTTGCCCGTGTTGGGGGGGATCTCGGGCTCCACCAGGACCACGTGCACCCGGGGCCGGCTCACGGCGTCCCCCCGAGCCACCGGGACAGGTGCCGGCCCGTGGGCCCCAGCGCCCGCCGGGCCACCTCGGACGGCGGCCCGGTGTCCACGATCCTGCCGCCCTCGTCCCCGCCTTCGGGTCCCAGGTCGATCACCCAGTCGGCCCGGGCGATGAACTCCAGGTTGTGCTCCACGGCCACCACGGTGTTCCCGGCCTCCACGAGCTCCCCCAGCACCGCCAGGAGCCTCCCCACGTCCTCCGGGTGGAGGCCGGTGGTGGGCTCGTCCAGGAGATACACGAGGTCCTTGGGCCGGCGGCCGAGGAGCTCGGCCGCGATCTTGAGCCGCTGGGCCTCCCCGCCCGAAAGCGTGGGCGCGGGCTGGCCGAGCACCAGGTAGCCCAGGCCCAGCCGCTCCAGGGTCCGGAGGGCCCGCACCAGCCCGGCCGGTTCGTCGAACACCTCCAGGGCCTCGTCCACGCTCATCCGGAGCACGTCGTGGATGGACCGGCCCCGGTACCTCACGGTGAGCACCTCGGGCCGGAACCTCCGGCCGGCGCACTCCGAGCAGGGCACGTAGAGGTCCTCGAAGAGGTACATCTCGAGCTGCTCGTAGCCGGTGCCCGCGCAGGTCTCGCACCGGCCGGCCTTGGCGTTGAAGGAAAAGTGGGCGGGGGTGAGCCCGAGCCGCCGGGCGGCCGGCTGGGCCGCAAAGAGGTCCCGCACCGCCTTGTAGGCGCCCACATAGGTGAGCGGCACCGACCGGGGCGTGCGGCCCATGGGCGACTGGTCCACGAGCCGCACGCCGCGCACCTTGGGCGCCCGGGGAAGTTCCAGCTCCCCGGGGCCCCGGGCGCCCCGGGACTCGAGGAGCGGGTACAGGGTTTCGGCGACCAGGGTCGACTTCCCGGATCCGGACACCCCGGTCACCACGGTGAGCACCCCCAGGGGAAACCGGACCTCCAGGTCCTTCAGGTTGTGGAGCCGGCACCCCCGCACGACCAGGAACCCCCGGGGCGGCCGAAGGGGAGGGGATTCCGCCCCCGAGCCCGTCCGGCCCAGGGCCCGTCCCGTGGGGGTGGGGGCGCGGGCCAGGTCCACCGGGGGGCCCTGGAACACGACCCGGCCGCCCTCGCGGCCGCCGCCGGGGCCCATCTCGATGGCCCAGTCGGCCCGGCGGATGAGCGAGAGGTCGTGCTCCACGGCGAGCACGGTGTTGCCCCGGCCGGCGAGTTCCCGAAGCACCTCTGCCAGGACGTCCACGTCCCTGGGGTGGAGCCCGACGGTGGGCTCGTCCAGCACGTAGAGCGTGCCCGCCAGGTGGTTTTGGAGTTGCAGGGCCAGGGCGGCCCGCTGGGCCTCGCCCCCCGACAGGGTGCGGGTGGGCCGGTCCATGGTGAGGTAGTGGAGCCCCAGGCGCACCAGGGTGCCGATCCGGTCCTCGATCCGCCACAGCACCCCCTGGCCCCGGGGGCCCACGGCGGGCCCGAGTCCCCGGACCCACCGGCCGAGGCTCGCCAGGTCCATGCGGCTCGCCTCGGCGATGGTGCGGCCGTCCACGGTGACCGAAAGGGCCTGGGCGTTGAGCCGGGCTCCCCGGCAGGCGGGGCAGGTGCGGGGGCTCCGGTACCGGGCCAGGAACACCCGCACGTGCATCTTGTAGCGCTTCCCCTCCAGGTACTCGAAAAACTCCCGGATTCCCTCGAACCCGGGGGCCCCGTCCCACACGAGCCGGCGGGCCTCGGCCGGAAGCTCGGCCCAGGGGGTGTCGAGGTCGAGCCCGAGCCGGGGGGCGTGCGCCAGGAGCTGATCCTGCCACCACCGGTTGGCCGGGGTCTGCCACGGCTCGACGGCGCCTTCCCGCAGGGTCCTGGCCGGGTCGGGCACCACCTTGGCCTCGTCCCACTCGAGCACCGCGCCGAAGCCGGTGCAGGTGGGGCAGGCCCCCAGGGAGTGGTTGAAGCTAAAGAGGACCGGCCGCGGTTCGGGGAGCTCCCGGTCGCAGCGGTGGCAGCGGCGGGCCGCCCCGAACCGCAGTTCCTCGCCGGTGGCGAGCCGGATCCGGGCCACGCCCGCGCCCAGGCGGTAGGCCTGCTCGATGGCCCCCACGAGCCGGCCCCTGCGGTCCGGGTCCACCCGGAGCCGGTCGACGACCAAGGCGGCGTCGACGGGCGCGGTCTCGGGGAGCCCGGGGTCCTCGAGATCCACCACGTCGTCCCCCAGCCGGACCCGGGCGAACCCCCGGGCCAGGAGGCGGGAGGGCCAGTCCCGGGGCGGGAGCCATTCCAGGCGCCCCAGGGGAACCTCCACCGCCACCCGGGCGCCGGGGTGGGTCTCCTCCAGGCGCACGGCCGCCGCCTCGGGCGTCCAGGCCCGGCCGGGCTCCCCGCACCCGGGGCAGCGCACCTCGCCGGCCGCGGCGTAGAGCACCCGGAAGAGGTCGTAGAGCTCGGTGGCCGTGCCCAGGGTCGAACGGGCCGTGCGCACCGTGTTTCGCTGCTCCAAGGCCACGGCCGGGCGCACGTTCTCCATGGCGTCCACGGCGGGCCGCACGCTCTTTTCCGAAAGGAGCCGGGCGTAGGCCGGCAGGGACTCCAGGAACCGCCACTGTCCCTCGGCGAACACGGTGTCGAAGGCAAGGCTCGACTTGCCCGAGCCCGACACGCCGGTGACCACCACGAACCGGTCGTGGGGAATGGCGAGGGTGAGGTTCCGGAGGTTGTTCTGGCGGGCGCCGACGATGCGGAGCGACGATGCGGTTCGGGTCATGGGACCCGGGATTATGGCCGCCCGGCGGTTCGCCGGCAAGGCCGCCGGCCGATTGGACCTCGGCCAAACGAGCGGTTAGAATGCCGGCCCGTCCCGCCTTTCTCCTGCCCCCGGGAGGCCGAGCCATGGACCAGGATTACTCGAAATGGTTCTACGACCGGGTCGCCCCGGTGTACGACTGGGTGTTCGGCAAGACCATGGAGGAGGGACGCCGCGCGGCAGCCCGGCAGGTACGGCCCGGGGACCGGGTGCTCGAGGTGGGAGTGGGCACCGGGTTGGGCCTGCGGCACTACCCCTCGGGGTGCGAGATCCTGGGGATCGACATCTGCCCCCGCATGATCCGGAAGGCCCGGTGGCGGGCGCTGGTGGAGGGGAACGGGTCGCGGATCCTGCTGCGGTGCATGGACGCGACCCGGCTCGAGCTGCCCGACGGCGCGTTCGACGTGGTGGTGGCGCCCTACGTCATCACCACCGTGGGCGACCCCCTGGCCCTGTGCGCCGAGATGCGCCGGGTGTGCCGGCCCGGGGGCCGGGTGGTGGTGGTCAGCAACACCCGGGAAGACGGCGCCTGGGGGGCCGTCAAGTGCCGGCTTTCCCCCCTGATGGAACGGGTGGGGTTCTGCACCGATCTCGACGTGCCCGGGGTGTTGGAGGAGGCGGGATTGCGGGTGGTGGAGGCCCGGCGGGTCAACCTGGGGATCCACAAGCTGTTCGTGGCCCAAAGGCCGGAGCCGGCGACCCACTGAGGGGGCTGGAAGACGCCGGTCCCCCTTGCCCCGTCGCCGGGGAAGGGGTCCGCCCGGGGGCGGCGGGCGAGGGGCGCTCCGCGGCCCCCGGGTAAAGGTTCCGGGGCGCGTGCCGAAACGGAGGGAAGAGCCCCGCGTCCCCGCGGGGAACGTCCCCCCTTGGAGTCGGATCATGCGGTTTCTCTGCTGGGTTCTCCCCGCGCTGCTCCTTGCGGTGTCGCCCGCCGCCGCGACCACGGTCAACGATCTCCTGCGGCTCTGGATCCCGGACCGGCTCGAGTTCTGCGGGGAACCGGTGCCCCTGGACCGGCCGGATGTTCTCGAGCGGCTCGATCTCGAGCTCGTGGTGGCCCTGGGCGACCCGGTGAGCGCGGCCCTGTGGTTCAAGCGGGCCCCGCGCTACCTCCCCATCGCCCGGCAGGCCCTCGCCGAGGCCGGGCTTCCGGCCGACCTCCAGTACGTTCCCGTCATCGAGAGCAACCTGCGGCCCGGGGCCGTGAGCCGGGCCGGGGCCGTGGGCCCCTGGCAGTTCCTGCGGTCCACCGGGCGGCTCTACGGTCTTGCGTGCAAAAACGGCTGCGACGACCGGCGCGACTGGGAGAAGGCCACGGCGGCGGCCCTGGCCCACCTCAAGGATCTCCACGACGCCTTCGGCTCCTGGCCCCTCGCCCTGGCGGCGTACAACGCCGGGAGGAACCGGGTGGCCTCGGCCATGGAGGCCCAGGGGGAATCGTCGTTCTACGACCTCCGGCTCCCCCGGGAGACGGAGCGGTACGTCTTCCGCGCCATGGCCGCGAAGTTGATCCTGGAACACCCCGAGCGGTACGGGATCGACCTGGAGGGGGCCCGGACCTGGGAACCGCCGGAGACGCGGGAGGTCACCCTTCGGGTGGATCGCCGGCGGCTCCCCGTGGCGGCGGTGGCCGACGCCGCCGGGGTGGGGTACCGGCGGTTGGTGGAGCTGAACCCCTGGATCGTGGGAACCGGGCTCCGGAAGGGGACGTACCGGCTGGTTCTCCCCGCCGAGGGCACGGACGGGTTTGCCGCCCGCCTGGCCCGGTGGGAGGAGGAAAACCCGGAGCCCCGGAGGATCTACCACCGGGTCAAGCGGGGCGACACCCTCTCCGCCATCGCCCGGCGCTACGGGCTCACGGTGGGCCAGATCTGCGAGTGGAACGGCATCACCCCCCGCACCACCATCTACCCCGGCCAGACCCTGACCCTGTTCCTGACGGATTAGCCCCGGGGGCGCCTCACGCCGTGCCGAACCCCTGGGAGAGCAGGTGGGGGTCGATGCCCAGGAGCCGGATCGCCCGCTCCCATCGCTCGTCGGGGGGCACCGAAAACAGCAGGTCCGCCGAGGCCGGCACGACGAGCCAGTCGTTCCGGGCGATCTCCCCCTCCAGTTGGTCGGGCGCCCAGCCCGCGTATCCCAGGAAAAAGAGGAACCGCTCCGGCCCTTCCTCCCGGGCGATGTCCCGGAGGATGTCCAGCGAGGTGCCCAGGTGGAGCCCCCGGAGCACCTCGACGGACCCCTCGTAGGCGGGGCCCTCGTAGAGCACGAACCCCATCTCGGGCTGCACCGGGCCCCCGTAATGGATGGGCTCCTCCGCCCCCCCCTCGCCCTCGATGCCCTGGCCCTCGTAGATCTGGCCGAGCTCAAAGGGGGTGGGCCGGTTCACCACGAGCCCGAGGGCGCCCTCCTCGGTGTGCTCGCACAGGAGCACCACCGTGCGCTCGAAGTTGGGGTCGGTGAGCTGGGGCATGGCCACCAGGAAGTGGCCCTTCAGAATCGTGCGTTCGATGGGGCACCTCTCTCCGGGCGATTCAGTCCGCGCCGCGTTCGTAGGGCATGCAGAAGACGCAGGGCGTGTACCCGGCGGCGTAGGCCTCTTCCTTGGTGCCGAAGGTCACGGCGTTGTGGGCCCACTCGATGGCGTGGATGGCGCAGCTGGGCTTTTCGTTCGCCAGGTCGTGCACGTGGCGCTTGCGGTTGGGGTTTGCATCGCCCAGGTACCGGGTGGGATAGTTTCGTCTGGGTTGCATGGACGGCCTCCCTCGCAACGGAACGGTACACAAAGTGGGCCTCCAAGCTAGCAACCCCCCAACACCCGGTCAAGAGTCGCCCAGGAGGTGGGAGCCATGGGGAACGCCCCGCTCGGCCCGTTCCGTTCCCTCGGGGCCGCGGTCATCGCCGTGGGCCTGGTTCTGGCGGCCCCGGCCCGGGGCCAGGAGTACCGCATCGATCGGCCCTCGGAGCCCGAGTCCCAGCCCGTGCACCTGACGGCGCCGGTGGAGGGGACGGTGGAGGTGACGAATCTCCCCCCGGTGCAGGACGTGAGGGTGGTCGGGGGGGCGCTGGAGGGGCCCGTGCCCGTGCAGGGCACGGTGGAGATCCGCACCGGCGCTCCCCTTCCGGTGGAGGTCACGAACCCGGCCCCGGCCGCGGAGGGGCCGGTGGAGGTCCAGGGGACCGTGGCCGTGGACGACCGGGTGCCGCTGCGGGTGGTGGTCACGAACCCCCCGCCGGCGCCCGAGCGCCGGCCGGAACCCCGGTTCGCCGCGTTTTCGTTCGAGGGGGTGTTCCGGGCGGGCCAGGCCGCGGTGCGACGGACCTTCACCCCGCCGGAGGGGCAGGTGTTCCACGCCACGGGCCTCGTTCTCGACGCCCGGACCGACGCGTTCCTGCGGCTCCGGCTTCTGGCGGAGGCCGGTGCCGTGGCCGGCGATGTGGTGGGGGCGGCCGGGGCCGTGCCCCTTGGGCTCCTGGATTCCCGGGTGGGACCCACGGCCCCGTTGAGCCCGCCCGTGCCCCTGCGGGGGGCGTTCGTGGTGGAGGTGGAGGCGCCGGCCGGCAGCCTCGGGGCGCCCTTCCGGGCCACGGTCACCGGGTACCTGCGGCCCGAGGGGCCGTGACGCCGGCGTTGCCACGG
>CAZUYO010000124.1:0-8173 GCA_964624725.1 uncultured Thermodesulfobacteriota bacterium | reverse complement strand
CGGCCTGCGCCGGGGCGCGGCCGGCGGGGGGCGGCGCGCTCACCCGGGCCGAGGAGCGAAAGCTCGGAGAGCGGGTGGTGGCCCAGGTGCGCCGGGAGTTCCGGGTGCTGGACGACCCCTACCTCGACGGGTACCTCCGCGACGTCGGAACCCGGGTGGCCCGGGCCATGGGGGCCGACACCTTCGACCTTCGGTTCCACGTGGTGGCCGACCCGCGGATCAACGCGTTCGCGGTGCCGGGGGGGCACGTGTTCGTCACGAGCCAGACCATCCTTTCGAGCGCCGACGAGGCCGAGCTCGCGGGCGTGATCGCCCACGAGATCGGCCACGTGGAGGGCCGGCACATCGCCCACCGCATGGAGAAGGCGGCCAAGGTGAACCTGGGGGCGATGGCGGCGGTGCTGGCGGGGGCGTTCCTGGGGAACCCCAAGGCCGGGGCGGCCATCGCCACCTTCGGGGTGGCCGGCGCCCAGGCCAAGATGCTCCAGTACAGCCGGGAGGACGAGGAGGACGCCGACCGGCGGGCCGCCCGGGCCCTGGTGGCGGCCGGGTACGACCCCTGGGGGCTCGTGCGGTTCATGGAGACGATCCGGCGCAGCTCGCCCACCCCCGAGGGCGTGCCGGCCTACCTCTTCACCCACCCCCTGCCGGAAAACCGGTCCGTGTATCTCGCGGATTTGATCCCTCCCGGCACCGAGATCCCGCCGCCCGACCCGGACCGCCTGTGGCGGGCCCAGGCCCGGGTGCTCGTGGAGGACCCGAGGCCCTGGGGGGAGGACCTGTTCCGCCAGCGGACCCGGGAGGCCCCCGGCCGGCCGGCCTCGTGGCTCGGCCTCGCGCTCCTGTTGCGGGAGCGGGGCCTCTACGAGGAGGCCCTGGACGCCCTGGGGAAGGCCGAGGCCCAGGCCCCGGGCGACCCGGAGATCCTCCACGAGCGGGCGGCCACCTGGCTCCGGCAAGGCCGGACCGATGAGGCGGTTTCGCTGCTCGAGCGCCTGCGGACCGAGGGCCGGGCCACGGCGCCGGCCCTGCGCGACCTGGGATGGGCCTATCTCGAGGCGGACCGGGGCGAGGACGCGCTCGCCGTGTACGACGAGCTCGCGCGGCTCGACCCCGGATGGGCGGAGCTTCCGTACTACCGGGGCATGGCGCTGGGGAAGGCCGGGAAGCTCGGGGAGGGCCACGCCCTGCTGGGGGACTACTACCGGGAGAAGGGCCGGCCCGACCTGGCCGCCCGTCACTACCGCCAGGCCCTCGAGCACCTTCCCCCCGGCGAGCGAAGGGCCGAGGTGGAGAAGGCCCTGCGGGCCCTGCGCAACCGGCGGCCCCGCCGGGAGTGAGGCGGCAGGGGCACGCACCACGGAGGGCACGGAGGACACGGAGAGGGATGAAACGGGGCCAGGGAGCCCCCCCGCCGCCAAGCCGCCCCGCTGTCTGGCCGCCGAGCGGGTTTACTGCCTCCCGATCCCGAAGTAGGTGAACCCCTTCTTCTTCATGTTCGCCGGCTCGTAGAGGTTTCGGCCGTCGAAGATGGCCGGGCGCTTCAAAAGCGCCTTCATCCGGTCGAAATCGGGCCGGCGGAACACCCCCCACTCGGTGCAGATGGCCAGGCAGTCGGCCCCCTCCAGGGCCTCGTAGTTGTTCGCGCAGTAGGTGAGCCCGTCCCCCTCGCCCAGGATCCGCCGGGCGTTCCCCTCGGCCACCGGGTCGTAGGCCCGAATCCGGCACCCGGCCTCCCGCAACCGGCCGATCACCGAAAGGCTCGGGGCCTCGCGCATGTCGTCGGTGTTGGGCTTAAACGCCAGTCCCCACACGGCCACGGTGGCCCCGGCCGGGTCGATCCCCTCCGCGTCGAACCAGGAGAGGATCTTCTCCGCCAGCACGGACTTCTGGCGGTTGTTGAGGCTGTCCACCGCCTGGAGCACCTGGGCCTCGTACCCGGCCTGGCGGGCCGTCTGGATCAGGGCCTTCACGTCCTTGGGGAAGCACGAGCCGCCGTAGCCCACGCCGGGAAACAGGAACTGGTACCCGATGCGGGAGTCGGCCCCCATCCCGAGCCGCACGGCCCCCACGTCGGCCCCCACCCGCTCGCAGATGTTGGCGATCTCGTTGATGAACGAGATCTTGGTGGCCAGCATGGCGTTCGAGGCGTATTTGGTCATCTCGGCCGACCGGATGTCCATGACGATGATCGGGTGGTTCGTGCGGGTGAAGGGCGCGTAGAGCTCCTTCATGATTTCGGCCGTGCGCACGTTGTCGGTGCCCACGATGATCCGGTCGGGCTTGAGGCAGTCCTGGACCGCGTTGCCCTCCTTCAGGAACTCGGGGTTCGACACCACGTCGAACTCCAGGTCGTCGAGCCCCCGGGCCTCGAGTTCGGTCCGGATCGCGTCGCGCACCTTCTCGGCCGTGCCCACCGGCACCGTGGACTTGATGACCACGATCCGGTAGCCGTCCATGACCTGGCCGATGGAGCGGGCCACCGCGAGCACGTGCTGGAGGTCGGCCGAGCCGTCCTCGCCCTCGGGGGTTCCCACCGCGATGAAGAGAAGGAGGCTCCGCTCCACCCCCTCCTTGAGGTCGGTGGTGAACGTGAGCCGCCCCTCCTCCACGTTGCGCTCCAGGATCTCCTGGAGCCCCGGCTCGTAGATGGGGATCTCCTTGCGGCGGAGTTTCTCGATCTTGGCCTCGTCGATGTCCACGCACACCACGTCGTTGCCCATCTCGGCAAAGCAGGTGCCGGTGACGAGACCCACGTATCCGGTTCCGATGACGCAAAGTTTCATGGGGTTTTCCCTGCTGGAAGGCTGGAAAGCTGGAAAGCTAGAAAGCTGAAAGCTTCGGTAGGCCGCGGGGCAGCCTGTGCGCAAGAACAATAACGTTCCGCTGTCGGCCAGACGGAGAGCCGCCGCAGCCCGGACCAAGGGACCGAAGACCGCAGACCGGCGACCGTGGACCGAAGTTCCGCGGAGGCCTGAACCCCGTCACCCCTCTTTCCAGAACTCGGGCCGCTCGGCCTGGGGTTCCCAACCCGGCTTCTGGGTGCCGCGGCGCATCTTGGCCACGAGCCCCAGGATCCGGTCGGCCACCCGGTCCTTGGGCATCCGGGGCACGCCGATCCGCTCCCCGGAGGCCGTGAAAATCACCACCTCGTTGGTGTCCACGTGGAACCCGGCCCCCGGGGCTGTGACGTCGTTGGCCACGATGGCGTCGAGCCGCTTCTCCTCGAGTTTCGCCTTCGCGCTCTCCTCTAGGGACGAGGTCTCGGCCGCAAACCCGATGAGGATCTGGTCCGGCCGCTTGCGCGCCCCGAGTTCCCGCAGGATGTCGGGGTTCGGTTCGAGCTCCAGGGACGGCGGGGCGCCCGAGCGCTTCTTGATCTTCTGGGACGCCGCGGCCGCGGGCCGCCAGTCGCACACGGCCGCCGCCATCAGGGTCACGGTGGCTTCCTCCGCCCGGGCGATCACGGCGTCGCGCATCTCCCGGGCCGTGGTCACCCGCACCACCTCGGCGTCCAGGGGATCGGGGAGCGAGGTGGGGCCCGTGACCAGGATCACCCGGGCCCCCCGGCGCACGGCCGCCCGGGCCAGGGCATAGCCCATCTTCCCCGAGGAGTGGTTCGAGATGAACCGCACCGGGTCCATGGGCTCGATGGTGGGGCCGGCGGTGACGAGCACGGTCTCGCCCCGGAGGTCCTTGGGGGTGAGCACCCCCTCCAGGGCCTCGACGATCCGGAGGGGATCGGCCATCTTGCCCTTGCCCTCGACCCCGCAGGCCAGTTCCCCCTCCACCGGGCCCACGAAGGCGTAGCCGCGGTCCCGGAGCCGCCGCACGTTCTCCTGGACCGCGGGGCTCTCCCACATGACCACGTTCATCGCCGGCGCGAACAGCACCGGCACCCGGGTGGCCATGATCATGGTGGAGAGGAAATCGTCGGCCAGGCCGTTGGCCACCTTGCCCAGGATGTTCGCCGTGGCCGGGGCCACCACCAGGGCGTGGGCCCGGTCGGCCAGGGCCACGTGGCCGATCTCGGGACCCCGAAAGAGCTCGAACATCCGGTGGGTCACGGGGTTTCCGGAGATCGTCTGGAACGTGAGCGGGGTGACGAAGTTCATGGCGTTCTTCGTCATCACCACGTGCACGTTGGCGCCCCGCACCGTGAGCTCCCGGCACAGGTACACGCTCTTGTAGGCGGCGATGCCCCCGGTCACGCCCAGCAGGATCTCCTTGCCGCGGAGCATGGGTCAGTACACGAAGAAGGGGTTGGTGCGCATCTCGGTGGCCACGGTGGTGGCCGGGCCGTGGCCCGGGTACACCACGGTGTCGGGCGGCAGGGTGAAGATCTTCTCCCGCACCGAGCGGATCAGGGTGTCGTAGTCCCCGCCCTGGAGGTCGGTGCGGCCGATGGAACCGGCGAACAGGAGATCGCCCACGAACACCTTCTTGTCGGTCACCAGGCTCACGGAACCCGGGCTGTGCCCGGGGGTGTGGAGCACCCGGAGGGCGTGGCTCCCGAAGGCGATCTCCTGCCCCTCCTCCAGGAGCACGTCGGGCTCGGGCGCGGCCTCGACCCGCATGCCAAAGAGAAGCCCCTGGCTCGTGAGGCCCCGGAGCAGCGGGATCTCCGCCGGGTGCACGCACACGGGCGCCCCGGTGGCCCGCTTCATGCTCGCCAGGCCCTCCACGTGGTCGAAATGGCCGTGGGTGGCCACGATCGCCACGGGCTTGAGCCCCCGGGCCTGGAGCGCCTTGAGGATCACCGGGGTGTCGCCGCCGGGGTCGATGACCACGGCCTCGCCGGTGGCCTCGTCGCCCAGGATGTAGCAGTTGGCCTGGATCGGCCCGACAACCAGTTGTTCCAGAATCATCGTCCCGTCCTCGTCGTGAGGGAGCTTTGGTTCGGGGTCAGTTCCCCAGGATCCACGCCCGGCCGGCCGCCACGAGCTCGTCCAGGGCCTCGTCGGTCGGGGCTTCCGCGTAGAGCCGCACCACCGGCTCGGTGCCCGACTTCCGCACGAGGATCCAGGCATCGCCCTCGAGGAGCAGCTTGTGGCCGTCCACGGTGACGACCTCCCGGACCTTCCGCCCGGCAACCTCGCCGGGCAAGGCGGCCACCTTGGCACCGAACGCCTCCTCCTGTCGAGGCGTGAGGCGGAGGTTCACCCGCCGGGTCCGGTACCGCCCCACCTCGGCGTAGAGTTCCTCCAACTGCCGGAGCAAAGGTTTTCCGCGCCGGGCCACCATCTCGGCCGCGAGCAGGCAGGCCAGGATCCCGTCCTTCTCGGGCACGTGGCCGCGGATCGAGAGCCCGGCCGACTCCTCGCCCCCCAGGGCCACCTCGCCCCGGCGGATCAGGTCGCCGATGAACTTGAACCCCACGGGGGTCTCGTACACGGGCCGGTCGTGCTTTCGGGCCACGGCGTCGAGGAGATGGCTCGTGGCCACGCTGCGGGCCACCCCCCCCTCGAACCCCCGCTCGGCCACGAGGTAGTCGAACAGGAGCGCCAGGAAGTAGTTGGGTTCCACGAAGGCGCCGCCCCGGTCCACCACCCCGAACCGGTCGGCGTCGCCGTCGGTCCCAAGCCCCAACGCGACCCCGGGGTCCGAGGCCACGAGGTCCAGGAGTTCGGGGAGGTTCTCGCGGCTCGGCTCGGGCGGGCGGCCCCCGAACAGGGGGTCGGGCCGGTCGTTCAGCACCGTGAGGTCGCAGCCGGCCTCCCGGAGAAGCTCGTCCAGGTAGCCCCGGGCCGTGCCGTGGAGGAGGTCCACCGCGAGCCGCAGCCCCGCCTTCCGGACGGCGTCGAGGTCCACGAGGTCCCGGATCCGATCGAGGTACGCGGGCCGGGGGTCGTGGGGCCGCACCAGGCCCTTCTCCTCGGCCTCTTCGAAGGGGATCCGCAGGTAGGACCCCTCGGCCATGCGGCGGTTCGCCCGCTCCTCGATGTCGCGGGTGGTCTCGGGCAAGGCCGGGCCGCCCCAGGCCGGGCTGAACTTGACCCCGTTGTACTCGGGGGGGTTGTGGGAGGCCGTGAAGTTCACCGCGCCGTCCCGCTCGTTGCGGAGGATGTCGAAGGAAACCACCGGGGTGGGCACGTCCCGGGGCGGCAGGAACGAGGGGATCCCGTTTCCGGCGAACACCTCGCAGGCCACCCGGGCGAACCGGTCGCCCAGGAACCGGGTGTCGTAGGCCACGAGCACCCCCCGCTCGTCCAGGCCGCCGGCCTTGAGGTGGTCGGCGATGGCCTGCACCACGATCCGCACGTTTTCGAAGGTGAAGGCGTCACACAGGACGGCACGCCAGCCGGAGGTGCCGAACTTGACGACGGGTCTCTCCATGGGAACCTCGCGGGACGGATCGGGTCAGAACCGGGCGACGACCAGGTCCTCGACGGGCAACCGCTCGGGGTTCCCGTGGCGGTCGCCCTCCGGGTAGCCCACGGCCACCACGGCCATGAGCTCGAGGTGGGCCGGCACGCCGAGGATCTCCTCGACCCGCTCCCGCTGGTTCAGGATTTCGCCGAGCCAGCAGGCGCCCAGACCCAGGTTGTGGGCCTCGAGCAGCAGGTTCTGCAGGGCGGCGCCCACCCCCTGGATGTCCTTCTCCCGGTGGTAGGAGGTGTCGGTGTTCAGGAACACGGCCACCGCCAGGGGGGCCGCCCGGAGGATCCGGCCGTACTTCGTGCAGCCGGCCAGTTGCTCCCGAACGCCGGCGTCCTCGACCACCACGAACCGCCACGGCTGGTTGTTGAGGCCCGAGGGGGCCCACCGGGCGGCGTCGAGGAGCCTGTCGATGAGGTCCGCCGGAACCCGGTCGGGCCGGAACCGGCGCACGCTGCGACGGGTGCGGATGGCTTCGGAGGTGTCCATGGTTCCTTCGGAGAACCCGGCGGATGCCTGCCGGAAACGGGGGACGGTTTGCGCGAAATGTCGCCGGCGCAGGACCGGCGGACAGGGCGCGGAGTATACCAGCCGGGTTTCGGAAGGGTCAAGAAAGCCCCGGTTTTTGCGCAGATTTCCGCGGGATTGTGGCCTCCGGACGGGCCCGTCTGGTACGATCCGCCCGTCGGCCGGGCCGCCGCGGTCTCGGCGGGGAACGCCGTGTTCCTCGGTTCGGTTGGCCGCAGATGCAGCCTGAGACGGGACGCCGCGGTGCACGTCCGCGCGTTCGAACGTCCCAACGTCCAAACGGAAAGGAGATCCTCCGTGAACGTACTCGTGACCGGTGCGGCCGGGTTCATCGGGGCCGCGGTGGCGGAGTTCCTGCTCGACCGGGGCGACCGGGTCGTGGGCTTCGACAACCTGAACGACTACTACGACGTCCGGCTCAAGGAGGCCCGGTTGGGCCGGCTCGAGGGCCGGGAGGGGTTCCGGTTCCTCCGGGGCGACGTGGCCGACCCCGCCGCGGTGGAGGCGGCGTTCGACGAGGGGCCCTTCGACGTGGTGTGCCACCTGGCGGCCCAGGCGGGGGTGCGCTACAGCCTCCAGAACCCCGTGGCCTACGGCGAGGCGAACCTGATGGGGTTCCTGCGGATCCTGGAGGCCTGCCGGCACCGGGGCACCGGGAACCTGGTGTACGCCTCGTCCTCGTCGGTGTACGGGGCCAACGAGAAGGTGCCCTTCAGCGAGACCGACCGGGTGGACCGGCCCGTGAGCCTCTACGCCGCCACCAAGGTGGCCAACGAGCTCATGGCCCACACGTACCACCTCCTCTACGGCATCCCCATGACCGGGCTTCGGTTCTTCACGGTCTACGGACCCTGGGGCCGGCCCGACATGGCGCTGTTCACCTTCACCCGGAAGATCCTGGCCGGCGAGCCCATCGACGTGTACAACCACGGCGACATGGAGCGGGATTTCACCTACATCGACGACATCGTCCGGGGCGTGGTGGCCGCCATCGACACCCCACTGCCGTTCGAGGTGGTGAACCTGGGGAACCACCGGCCGGTGCGCCTCGAGCGGTTCATCGAGGTGCTCGAGGAGGCCCTGGGCAAAACGGCCCGGAAGAACTACCTGCCCATGCAGCCGGGCGACGTGCCGCGCACCTACGCCGACGTGACCCGGGCCAAGGAGCTCTGGGGTTGGGAGCCCACCACCCCCATCGAGGTGGGGATCCCGAGGTTCGTGGCGTGGTACCGGGAGTGGGACGCGGGGCTGCGCGGACGGTAGGACG
>CAZUYO010000123.1:0-8207 GCA_964624725.1 uncultured Thermodesulfobacteriota bacterium | reverse complement strand
GGCAAAATCCAGCGAAAAAGGGGGAGGGGCCGGGGTCGGTGCCGGCCCCTCCCAGGGAGAGAAACCCGTTTACCAGACCACCCGCTCCATCTCCACGAGCTTCGCGGCGATGGTCTCCCGGGCGGCCACCGTGTTGGCCGGGGTGCGCCGCACGAGGCGCCGCAGGGCGGCCAGCATGGTCATGAGGGTGTCGCCCTCCTCCATGGCCGCCAGGGCCTCCCGGGCCGTGGCCTCGGCGATGCTCGCGGCCTCCTCGGTCACGATCTTGGCCGCGGCGATCGGCAGGGCCGCCTTCTCCTCGCCCCGCTTGGCCGCGTCCTTGAGGGCCCGGAGCACGGTGGACTCGGCCGCGTAGGCCTGAATGGCGAGGTCGGCGAGCCGCAGGAGCACGTTTTGCTGCTCGGCCAGGGCCTTCCCGTACTTCTGGGCCGCCACGCCGGCCACGAAGAGGCAGATCTTCTTGAGGTTCGCGGCGATCTTCTTCTCCGCGGCCAGGAGGTCGAGATCGGCCTCCACGTCGAGGCTCGGGATCCCCATGAGCTCCTCCTGGAGGGCCTTGGCCGCCTGGAACAGCGGCACCTCGCCCTTCATGGCCTTCCGAAGGAGCATGCCCGGGATCAGGAGCCGGTTGATCTCGTTGGTGCCCTCGAAGATCCGGTTGATCCGGCTGTCGCGGTAGAACCGCTCGGCCGGGTACTCGGCGCAGTACCCGTAGCCGCCGTAGGTCTGGACCGTCTCGTCCACCACGTAGTCCAGCACCTCGGAGCCGAACACCTTCACCATGGCGCACTCCACCGAGTACTCCTCGATGGCCTGGAGCGCGGCCTCGCCGTGGCCGCCCCCGCTCTGGGCCAGGAGCGCGTCGATCAGGCCCACGGTGCGGTACACCACCGACTCGGCCGCGTAGGTGCGGGCGTACATCTCGGCGAGCTTCTCCCGGATGGCCCCGAAGTCGGCGAGCCGCCGGCCGAACTGCTTGCGCTCCAGGGCGTAGGCCAGGGCGTGGCCCAGGGCGTACTTGGCGCCGCCCACCGAGCCCGCGCCCAGCTTGAACCGGCCGATGTTCAGGATGTTGAAGGCGATCTTGTGGCCCTTGCCGATCTCACCGAGCACGTTTTCCACGGGCACCTTGGCGTCCTCGAGGATCACCGTGGTGGTGGAGGAGCCGTGGATGCCCATCTTGTGCTCCTCGGGGCCGATCTTGAGCCCCGGGGTGTCCTTGTCGAGCACGAAGGCGGTGAAGTGCTCGCCGTCCACTTTGGCGAACACCGTGAACACCTGGGCGAACCCGCCGTTGGTGATGAACTGCTTGGTGCCGTTGAGGATGTAGTGCTTGCCGTCCTCGCTCAGCACGGCCTTGGCGCGGATCGACAGGGCGTCGGAGCCGGCCGTGGGCTCGGTGAGGCAGTAGGCGCCCATGGTGGTGCCGTCCGCGAGGCCCGGCAGGTACTTCTTCTTCTGCTCCTCGGTGCCGTAGAACACCAGGGGCAGGGTGGCGATGCCCACGTGGGCCCCGTAGGCCACCGAGAAGGAGCCGTGGGCCGACATGTTCTCCGTGATCAGCGCGCTCGAGGCCTTGTCGAGCCCCAGCCCGCCGTACTCCTCGGGCACGTCGGCCATGAGGAGCCCGAGCTCCCCGGCCTTGCGCATGAGCTCCTGGACGACCCCGGGTTTTTTCTCCTCGATCTCGTCGTTGCGGGGCACGACCTCGTTTTCCACGAAGTCCCGCGCCGTCTTGGCGAACTGGAGCTGCTCCGAGGTGAAGTCCTCGGGGGTGAACACCTCGTCGGGGGTGGTCTCCCGGACGAGAAAGCTGCCGCCCTTGATGTAGGTTTCGCTCATGGTGGGTTCCTCCCTCTTACCGCTGCAGGTTTTCGAAGATGCCCGCGGCGCCCATGCCGCCGCCGATGCACATGCTGACGATGCCGTACCGGGCCTTGCGGCGCTTCATCTCGTGGAGAAGCGTCGCCGTGAGCTTGGCGCCGGTGCACCCCAGGGGGTGGCCCAGGGCGATGGCGCCGCCGTTCACGTTGACGATGTCGGGGTTGATCCCGAGCTCCCGGATCACGTAGAGGCTCTGGCTCGCGAAGGCCTCGTTGAGCTCGACGAGGTCGATGTCGGAGATCTGGAGCCCCGCGATCTTGAGCGCCTTCGGGATCGCCACCACGGGCCCGATGCCCATGACGGCCGGGTCCACCCCGCCCACGCCGAACGACACGAACCGGGCCAGGGGCTCCAGGCCCAGGGCCTGGGCCTTCTCGGCGCTCATCACCACCGCGATGGCCGCGCCGTCGGACATCTGGCTCGAGTTCCCGGCCGTCACGGTGCCGCCCTGGCGGAAGGCCGGGCGAAGCTTCGCCAGGGTTTCCAGCGAGGTGTCGGCCCGGGGGCCCTCGTCCTGGGTGTGGGTGAAGGACTCCTCCACCGGCTTTCCGTTCTTGCCGGGCTTATAGCGGGTGACGGGCACCGGTACGAGCTCCTCGTCGAACCGGCCGGCGGCCTGGGCGGCCAGGGCCTTCTGGTGGCTCGCGAGCGCGAAGGCGTCCTGGTCCTCCCGGGTGATGCCGTAGCGCTCGGCCACGTTCTCGGCCGTGAGCCCCATGTTGAGATACGAGTCGGGCACGCTCTGCACCAGATCCGGGTTCACCATGATCTTGTTGCCGGTCATGGGCACCCGGGTCATGCTCTCGACCCCGCCGGCCAGCACCACGTCCGCCATGCCGGTCATCACGGCCTGGGCCGCCATGGCGATGGTCTGGAGGCCCGACGAGCAGAACCGGTTCACGGTCTGCCCCGGCACGGTGTCGGGGAGCCCGGCCAGCAAGAGCGCGAGCCGGGCCACGTTGAGGCCCTGCTCGGCCTCGGGGAAGGCGCAGCCGAGGATCACGTCGTCGATCTCGGCCGGGTCGAGGTTCGGCACCCGGGCCAGGGCGCCCTTGATGGCCACGGCCGCCAGGTCGTCGGGCCGCACGGTGGACAGGGCGCCCTTGAACGCCTTGCCCACCGGCGTGCGCACGCTCGAAACGATCACTGCCTCACGCATGGTTCATCTCCTTCGAGAGATCCGAAACCAGGAAGTTGCAACCCAGGGGCCGGAAACGGGAACTCCGGCCCGGAGCGGTCAGAGGCCCTCCGGCCTCCCCGCTTTCCGGCGTTCTCGCCTCCCCGCCTCGCCTAGTTCCGAAGCGGTTTTCCGGTCTTCAGGATGTGCTGGATCCGCTCCAGGGTCTTGCGCTGGGCGCAGAGCTCCACGAACCCGCGGCGCTCGAGGTCCAGCAGGTAGTCCTCGGTGACCACGGTGCCGTTGTCCACCTCGCCGCCGCAGAGCACCCAGCCCACCTTCTCGCCCACCACGGCGTCGTACTCGGTGATGTGGCGGCCCACCTTCATGTTGTGGAGCATGGAGCGGATGTTGGCGAGCCCGTCCCGGCCGAGCACCTTCACGGTCTCGGGCCGGGTGAGCGGCTGCCACCCGGTCTCCAGGAGATCGAGCGCCGCCCTCTTGGCGTCGTGGATGAGGTGCTCGCGGTTCATGGTGATCCGGTCGCCGGTGCGCAGGAACCCGAGGTCGAAGGCCTCCCGGGCGCTCAGGCTCACCTTGGCCATGCCGATGGCCTCGAAGGCCTTCTGCACGAACGGCATGGGGTCGGCGCCGGTGCCTTCGGGGTACCGGCTCATCCAGCGCAGGAGGAGCTCCTTGGTGCCGCCGCCGGCGGGCAGGAGCCCCACCCCCACCTCCACGAGGCCCATGTAGGTCTCGAGGCTCGCCTGCACCCGGTGGGAGTGGAGCACCACCTCGGCCCCGCCCCCGAGCACCCGGCCGAACGGCGCGGCCACCACGGGCACGGGGGCGTATTTCAAGGCCATGGTGGCGTTCTGGAACGCCCGGACCATCGCGTCGATCTCGGGCAGGTTCCCCTCGAGGGCCTCGAACAGGAGCATCATGAGGTTCGCGCCCACCGAGAAGTTTTCGCCCTGGTTCCCGACGACCAGCGCGTCGAACCGGGTGCCGGCCTCGGCCATGGCCTTGTGGATCGCCTGCATGATGCCGCCGCCGATGGCGTTCATCTTGGAGTGGAACTCGAGGCAGGCCACGCCGTCGCCGAGGTCGATCAGGCTGGCCTCCGGGTTGCGGTACCACTCCCGCTCGATCCGCTTGAGGTCGGCGAGCACCACCACCCGCGGCCGGGCCTCCAGGGGCACGTGGGTTTTCTTCACCGGGTCCCAGATTTTGACGTCGAGCCCGTCGCGCACGTAGAAGCTGGGGGTCTCCGACCCGGCCAGGGCCAGGATGCCCTCGGGCACGTCGCGGCCCTCGGCCTGCATGCGCTCCACGCTCTTTTGGACGCCGAGGGCGTCCCAGATCTCAAAGGGGCCCACCTCCCAGCCGAACCCCCATTTCAGGGCCCGGTCGATCGAGACGATGTCGTCGGCCACGTCGGGGATGCGCCGGGCGCAGTAGAGGAGCGTCTCGGCCAGGATGTCCCAGGCGAACGCCCCGGCCGGGCTCTTGTCGGCCACCAGCCGGGCCACCCGGGCCGCGGGGTCGTCGATGGTCTTGGTCTCGGCGAGCACCGGGAAGTCGGCCTTCGCCTTGGGCCGGTACTCCAGGGTCGCCGGGTCGATGACCAGGGTCGTCTTCTTCCCGTTCTCCTTGACCCGCTTGTAGAAGCCGGCCTTGGTCTTCATGCCCAGCAGGCCCTTCTCGATCATCTGCTGGAGCCACGCGGGCAGCTCGAACACCTCGCGGCGCTCGTCATCGGGTGCGCCCTCGTACTGGGTGCGGGCCACGTGGGCGAGCACATCGAGGCCCACGAGGTCGGCCGTGCGGAAGGTGGCCGACTTGGGCCGGGCCAGGGCCGGGCCGGTCAGGGCGTCCACCTGCTCCACGGTGAGCCCGTGCTTCTCCATGGCCCGCAGGATGTAGAGCATGGAGAACACCCCGATCCGGTTCGCGATGAAGTTGGGGGTGTCCTTGGCGTACACGACGCCCTTGCCCAGGCGCTTCTCCGCGAACGCCGCGAACTCCCGCAGGAGCTCGGGGGCGGTCTCCCGGGCCGGGATGAGCTCCAGAAGGTGCATGTACCGGGGCGGGTTGAAGAAATGGGTGCCGAAGAACCGCGGTCGCAGATCCTCGGGCAGGGCCTCGGCCATGGCGTTGACCGAGAGCCCCGAGGTGTTGGTGGTGAGAAGGGCGCCCGGCTTGAGGTGGGGCGCGACCTTCTCGAAGAGCGACACCTTGATGTCGAGCCGCTCCACCACGGCCTCCACCACCCAGTCCACCTCGGCGAGCTTCGGGAGATCGTCCTCGAAGTTCCCCGGGGTCACGAGCCGGGCGAGGCTCTTGTGGGCGAACGCGGCGGGGCTCGCCTTCAGCGCGTTTTGGAGCCCGTTCTGGGCGAACCGGTTCCGGACCTGGGGGCTTTCGAGGGTGAGGCCCTTCTTCTTCTCGTCTTCCGTGAGCTCCCGGGGCACGATGTCCAGGAGCAGGCAGGGGATGCCGGCGTTGGCGAGGTGGGCCGCGATGGCGCTACCCATGACGCCGGCGCCCAGGACGGCGGCCTTTCGGATGGGGGGCATGGCAACTACCTCCTTTCGACGGGTTCGTCGTGGACGTTACTGCCCCGATCGGGGCGCGCGGATGCCGTGGAACACGATGTCGCAGATGGCCTGGGCCTTGGGTTTGAGCGGCCCCCGGCGGGGGTTCAGGACCCAGGCCGAGACGGTCTCGTCCACCGCGCCGAACAGGACGCGGCGGATCACGTGGGTGGCGAGGTCGGTCCGGACCGCGCCGGCGGCCTTGGCCTCGTCCACCACCTGCTCGATCTTGCGGGCGTAGGCCCGGAGCGGCTCGGCGATGGCCTGGCGGATCGAGGCGTCGGGCTGGCGGAGCTGGAGTTGGAGGAACGCGGCGAGCTCCGGGTCGCGCTCCATGACCTCCAGGTGGCGCTCCACCAAGAACCGGATCCGCCCCAGCGGGTCGGTGATGCCGGCGAGGTCCCGGTCGAGCTCCTCCAGGATGCTCTCGAGCACGTGGCGAAAGGCGCACACCAAGAGGTCGTCTTTTCCCTTGAAGTAGATGTAGATCGTGCCGTCGGCCACCCCGGCCTCCCGGGCCACCTGGGCCACGGTACACTGGTGGTAGCCGTGGCGGCTGAAGGCCCGGATCGCGGCCTCGAGGATCTGGCGTTCCCGCTCGGCTCGCCGTGCTTGCGCCGCCCCCATCTCAATCCTCCTCGTACAGGGCTTCGAGTTCCTTTTGGTAGTGCCCGGTGATCACCTTCCGCCGCATCTTGAGGGTGGGGGTGACCTCCCCCTGGTTCGCCGCGAACTCGTGGTCGAGGAGCACGAACTTCTTCACCGACTCGTAGGAGGCGAGCTCGGCCTTCTGCTGGGTTTCCTGGATGAGCCGGTGGTAGAAGTCCTGGACCTGGGGGTGGTTCACGAGGTCGGTCATCGAGGAGTAGGCGATGCCCTTGAGCTCGGCGTAGCGCTTGAGCCACTCGAAGTCCGGCACCACCAGGGCCGAGATGAACTTTTTCTTGTCGCCGTAGAGCATGACCTCGGAGATGTACTTGCTCATCTTGAGGATGTTCTCGACCTTCTGGGGCGCCACGTTCTTGCCCCCGGCCGTCACGATGAGGTCCTTCTTGCGGTCGGTGATCCGCAGGAACCCCTCCCCGTCCAGTTCGCCGATGTCGCCGGTCATGAAGTACCCGTCGGGCGTGAACACCTCGCGGGTCTTCTCCTCGTCCTGGTAGTACCCGATGAACACGTTGGGCCCCTTGACCAGGATCTCCCCGTCCTCGGCGATCTTGACGTCCACGTTGGAGATGGGCCGCCCCACCGAGCCGACCTTCCAGCGGCGGGGAGTGTTCACGGTGATCACGGGTGAGGTCTCGGTGAGCCCGTAGCCCTCGTAGATCCGAACCCCCATGGCCAGGAACGCCTTGGCGAGCTCGGGGGCGAGGGGCGCCCCGCCCGAGATGAAAAACCGCATCCGCCCCCCGAGGCGCTGGCGGATCTTCCGGAACACGATCCGGTCCGCGATGGCGTGGCGGAGCTTGAGCCCGCCCGTGAGGGGCCGCTTTTGGGCCAGGACCTCCCCGGCCTCCCGGGCCACCTTGAGGGCCCAGAACGTGAGCATCCGCACCGGCGCCGGCGCCTCGGCGGCCTTGGTCTGGACCCCGGCGTACACCTTCTCGAAGATCCGGGGCACGCTGACCGAGATCGTGGGCCGCACCTCGCCGAAGTTGTCGGCCACGGTCTGGATGCTCTCGGCGTAGGCGATGGTGCAGCCGGTGTAGAGCATGAGATAGTACCCGCCCATGCGCTCCAGGATGTGGGCCAGGGGCAGGTGGGCCAGGTGCACGTCCCCCGGGCCGATCTCGAACTCCTCGATCGCGGCCTCGCAGTTGGAGAGAATGTTCCCGTGGGTGAGCATGACGCCCTTGGGCTCGCCCGTGGTGCCCGAGGTGAAGATGATGGTGGCCACGTCGTCGCGGGTACGGGCGGCCAGCCGCTCCTCGAGCACCGCGGCGTCGGTGCGGTCGGCCTCGGCCGCGAGGGCCTCGAGGGACAGGACGTCCGGCCGGTCGACGCCCCGGAGGGCGTCGGCCTCGAACGCCACGAGGAGCTCCAGCCCTTCCACCGCGTCGAGGAGGGGGAGGCATTTTTGGACCTGGTCCACGTCCGACACGAACAGGATCCGGGTGCCGCTGCGTTCCAGGAGGTGTTTCACCTCGGGGCGGGTGAGGGAGGGATACAGGGGCACCGTGATCCCGGCCGCGGTGAGGATGGCCGTGTCGGCCACGGCCCATTCGAACCGGGTGTGGCTCAGGATCGCCACCCGGTCGCCCACCTCGATGCCCCGTCCCACCAGGGCCCGGGCCACCCGGCAGGCGAGGTCGTAGTACTCGCCCCAGGTCACGTCCTGGTAGGCCCCGCCTCGCTTCACCAGGAAGCCCCGGTTCTTGGACCAACGGTTGTGGCGGTCGCGGATCATCTGGGGTAGGGTCATGGGCGTTCTCCTGAATGAGCGTTCATTCGGGGTGCGGATGCTACGGTGAATGAGGGTTCAATGTCAAGCCAAGTAAACCCGGTTTTGGCGAAAAGTCTAGAGGGCCGGGTGGAGCTTTTTGTAACCTCTTGGCACAAAACGAAAACTGGCTCGCTCTTCCGGGGGGCGGGGGCCGAGGCCGGAGGGG
>CAZUYO010000122.1:1194-8276 GCA_964624725.1 uncultured Thermodesulfobacteriota bacterium | reverse complement strand
AACGACCGGCCGTTTCGCCGGACCCCCGACCCGGCGTACCTCTACCCGAGCGAGGTACACGCCGAGGCCCTGGAGCGGCTCGCCTACTGCGCCGAGCAGGGGGACCTCGCGCTCCTCACCGGGGACGTGGGCACGGGGAAGACCCTGCTCACCCGGGCCCTGGCCGACCGGCTGGAGGCCGGGGCGTTCCGGCTGGGCTGGATCGTGCACCCGCGCCTCAGCCCGGCCCAGCTCCTGGCGGCCGTGGCCGGGGAGCTCGGGGTGGAGCGCCCGCCCCGGAGCCGCCGGGCCTGCCTCGAGGCCATCTACGCCCGGCTCGAGGCCCTGTGGGACGAGGGGGTGCGGCCCGTGGTCATCGTGGACGAGGCCCAGCTCCTTCCCGGCCGGGAGGCCCTGGAGGAGATCCGGCTCCTGACGAACTTCCAGACCGACACGGAGAACCTCCTGGGGCTCGTGCTCGTGGGCCAGCCCGAGCTGGAGGCCCGGCTCCGGCGAAAGCCCTACCGGGCCGTGGCCCAGCGCATCGGGCTCTACTGCCGGCTGGAGCCCCTGGGCCCGGAGGAGACCGGCCGGTACCTGGCCCACCGGCTCCGGGTGGCCGGCCGGGAGGAGCCCCTGTTCGGCCCCGACGCGGTGGAGGCCGTGCACCGGTGGAGCGGGGGGCTCCCGCGCCGGATCAACGCCGTGGCCGAGGCGGCGCTCCTGGAGGCCTTCGGCCGGGGGGCCGACCGGATCACGGCCGAGCACGTGGAGGAGGGGGCGGCGAGCCTCCTGTTCCGGTGAGGGCGGCTGGGCGGCGAGGCAGCTAGGCGGCTGGGCGGCGGGGGGGCACCACGGAGGACACGGAGGGCACGGAGATGGGGCGGTTGAGCCTCCGCGACCCCTGACAGTGCACGGTGACAGGGGAAAAGCCCCTGGCACGATTCACGATTTACGATTTCACGGCCTTTGCCCATCCCGCGCACGTCCAAAGGTACGCCATGGCGAAGATCGGCGAGATCCGAAAGAAGAAGGCCCCGGGCTCCAAGGGGACGAAAAAGCCCGGGACGAAGGCCGGCAAGGGGGCCGCGCCGAAACCGCCCGAGACGGGGGCCGAGCCGGGGCCTCCGCCG
The DNA here is from genome assembly GCA_964624725.1 of uncultured Thermodesulfobacteriota bacterium. Taxonomy (GTDB): domain Bacteria; phylum Desulfobacterota; class Deferrisomatia; order Deferrisomatales; family Deferrisomataceae; genus Deferrisoma. The sequence continues at coordinate 7,164 of CAZUYO010000122.1, read as the reverse complement.
GAGACGCCCGCGAAACCCCAGGGCGGGCCGGCTGGGGGTCCGTCCGAGCCCCCAGCGGCGGCGGAGCCCGCCCCGGCGGCGCAGTCCCCCGGGGAAGAGTTCTTCGAGGCCCTGGTGTTCCGGGTGGGGGAGAACCGCTACGCCCTGCGGCTCGCCGACGTGGACCGGGTCGAGATGGCCGAGCACGTCACCCGGGTGCCCCGCACCCCGCCCTACGTGCTCGGGGTGGCCACGGTGCGGGGGGAACCCGTGCCGGCCGTGGACTTCCGGAGGCTGTTCGGGCTCCCGCCCCGGGAGTGGGATCTCGCCACCCGGCTCCTGGTGCTTCGGGTGGGCGGCCGGCGGGTGGGGCTCGTGGTGGACGAGGCCCGGCGGGTGGTGCGGCTCCGGCCCGACGAGGTGGTGCCCCCGCCCGACATGATCCACGGCCTCGCGGGGGACTATCTGGTGGGCATCGTGCGCCGGGGGGAGGAGGCCTTTCTCCTCCTGGATCTGACCGAACTTCTGGCCCTGGCCGACCGGGGCGGCCCGGCCGCGGCCCCGGCCGAGGAAGGAGGAACCCATGGCTGAACGAACCCCCAAGGGAAAGGGCGCCCCGGCGAAGGCGTCCCAGGCCGACCGGCTCCTCTCGGCGGCCAACGAGCTGGCGGCCGCGTTCCAGGAGGCCATGGCCCAGGCCGAGGCCGTGACCACCGGGGTGGACGAGAGCGGGGCCGCCGCGGAGGAGTTCGCCCGCACCACGAAGCGCCTGGCCGACGCGGCCGAGTCCCTGGCGTCCTCGGCGGCCGAGATCCAGGCCTCCATGACCGAGATGCGCGAGTCCCTGGCCACGGTGGCGAGCGACACCAACGAGCTCGCCTCCAACGTGGAGGAGACCGGGTCGGCCGTGGAGGAGATGGCCCGGGGCATCGAGAGCCTGGCGGCCGAGGGCCGGGAGCTCAAGGCCGCAGCGGCCCGGTTCGGCGAGGCCGCCCGGGTGGTCCGGGGCATGGCGGCCGAAATGGCCCGGGCCGCCGAGACCAACGCCTCGAGCGTGAACGAGAGCGGGGCCGCCATCGAGGAGGTGGCCCGGGCCGCCAAGTCGGTGGCGGCCGACGCCGAGCGGATGCGGGCCTCGGCCCGGGACACCGGCGAGGCCGTGGCCCAGTTGGCCGAGGGGGTGCGGGCCCTCGCCCAGGACGCGGACGACGTGGGCGCCGGGGTGGAGCAGACCTCGGCCGCCATGGAGGAGATGAGCCGCTCCCTGGAGTCCACCGACCAGATGTCGGAGGAGATGACCCGGCAGGTGGCCGAGGCGGGGTCGGCGGCCAACGAGATGGCGGCCTCGGCCGAGGAGGTGGCCCGCACGGTGGAGGCCATGGCCCGGTCGGTGGACACGGCCGCCGACCGGGTGGCCGGCGCCGCCCGGTTCGTGGAGCAGACGGCCCAGACGGCCGCCGAGGTGGGGGGCCTCATGGAGCAGGCGGCCTCGGCCGCCGAGGAGCTCGAGCGCTCGGTCCAGCGCACCGACGAGGTCCTGGACGCGGCCGGCCGGGAGGCCGACGCCGCCGTGGCCGAGGCCCGCCGGGGCGGGGAGCGCGTGGCCGGGGCCCTGGACGCCCTGGGGGCCGTGGAGGCGGCCATGGGCCGGTCGGCCGATGTGGTGCGCCAGGTGGAGCGCCAGGGCGACGAGATGGGCGAGATCGTGGGCACGATCTCGCTCCTGGCGGAGCGCACGAACCTCCTTTCCCTGAACGCCAGCATCGAGGCGGCCCGGGCCGGGGAGCACGGCCGGGGGTTCGCCGTGGTGGCCGAGGAGATCCGGAACCTGGCCGACCGTTCGGCCCAGGCCACGGCCGAGATCCGGGGCATCATCAAGGCCCTCCAGCAAAGCGTGCGCGACGCCGTGGCCGTGATGGACGAGGCCGCCCGCACCGCCCGCGAGGGGGCGTCGGGCGCCGGGGAGGCCCGGACGAGCCTGGGCCGGATCGTGGAGGGGGTGGAGTCCCTGGCCCAGCGGGTCGGGATGGTGCGCCAGGGGGCCGGGGAGCAGCTCCGGGCCACCCGGGATCTCATCGGCCAGGTCCGGGCCGTGCGGGCCAAGGGCGAGGAACTGGTCCAGGGGGCCCGGGCCCAGACCCAGACCGTGGCCGAGGCGGCCGCCGAGATGGAGGGGCTGCGCCGCATGGCGGGCGAGGTGAAGGTGGCCGCGGCCGACCAGAGCCGGGCGGCCCAGTCCATCGTGGCCGCGGCCCGCACCACGGGCGAGGCGGCGGACCGGGTGCGAAAGGCCGTGGCCGAGCAGACGGCCGCGGCCCGTCAGGTGACCGAGGCGGCGGCCAACATGCGCCGGGCCGTGGCCTCCACCGTCCAGAGCCTGAAGACCCAGTCGGCCGTGGCCGAGAAGGTCAAGGGCGCCTCGGCCGAAACCTCGGCCCTGGTGGAGAAGGTGGCCCAGGCTATGCGGGAGCTCACGATCGCCGCCGACCAGATCGCCCAGGCCGTGGGCGACATGCAGCGCCAGGCCCGTACCGTGGAGCGGGTGGGCCGCGACGCCGCCGAGACCGGCGAGCGGGTCGGGGCCGAGGCCGAGGCCCTCACGGCCCTGGCGGCCCGGGTGGGGGCGGGGCTGGAGGCCCAGGCCACCGCGGCCGACCAGGTGGCCAAGGCCGTGGCCGAGATGCGCCGGCTCGCGGCCCAGACCGCCCGGGCCACGGCCGAGCAGGTGAACACCGTGGAGGCTGTGGCCGGCGAGGCCGACCGGCTGGCCGACACGGCCGAGATGCAGGCCCGGGCCGTGGAGGACCAGACCCGCACGGCCGAGGAACTCGCTACGGCCGTGCGGGGCCTGCGCCAGGGCATCCAGGAGCTCGGGCGCCTGTTCCGGGACCAGACCGAGACCGTGGCCCGGCTGGAGGAGACCGTGCGGACCCCGCAGAAGGAGGAGGGCTGAGGCGGAGGAGGGCATCGTGAGCCGGGAACCGGGCGAGATCGAGGCGCGGCTCGAGGACCTTTCGAGCCCCGACTGGCGGGTGCGCAAGGCCGCGGCCGAGGCCCTGCTCCGGGAGAACCGCCCCGAGGTCTGGGCCGAGCTGCTCCTGCGCCTCCGGCGCGCCGGGGACGACCCCCACCTCCCGGCCGCGGCCGTGCAGGTGCTCTCGGCCGCGGGGTACGGGCCCGAGGAGGCCCTGGAGGGCCTGGCCGAGGACCCGGCGCCGGAGGTGCGGATCTACGCGGCCCAGCTCCTGGGGCACGTGCCCACCGAGGAGGCCTTCGGCATCCTGACCCGGCTCGCCCGCGACCCCGACCCCAACGTGCGGTTCGCCGCCCTGGAGGCCCTGGGCCTCCAGGGCCGGCCCGAGTCCCTGTGGCCCCTGGTGCGGGGGGTGCACAGCGGCGACCCCTTCGAGATGATCCCGGCCCTGGGGGGCCTCAGGAGCCTGGGGAACCCCCTGGCCGAGGAGCCGGTGCTCGAGTGCCTCGCCCGGCCCGAGGTGCGCCTGGCCGCCGTGGAAACCCTGGCGGCCGTGGGCCGGGCCCGGTCGGTGGAGCCCCTGGTGGGGCTCCTGGAGGAGGCCGACCCGGTGCTGGCCGCCCGGGTGGCCGAGACCCTGGCGGCCCTGGAGGGGCGGCTGGGGCCCGGGCTTCGCCGCCGCATCGCCGCGGCCTTCGAGGCCCGGCCCGGGGCGGCCCGGCGGTTTGCGGCCGCGGCCCCCGAGGCGGCCCGGCGAGCCCCCGAGGCCGTGTGCCGGGTGCTGGCGTGGCTCCCCGGGATCGAGGGCGGCCGCGTGCTGGCCGGGTTCCTCTCCGACCCGGCGCTCCGGGACCCGGCCGTGGCGGCCCTGCAGACCGGGGGGGGCGACCCGGCCGGGCTCCTGGTGGAGCGCCTGTCCGACCCCGACCCCGACACCGTGGCCGCGTGCCTCCGGGCCCTGCGGGTCCTGGGCCGGGCCGAGCACGCCGGGGCCGTGGTCCCGTGCCTCGACCACCCCGACCGGACCGTGCGGCTCCTGGCGGCCGAGACCCTGGCCGGCCTCGGGAACCCCGGGGTGGTGACCGACCTCGTGGAGCGCCTGGGCGAGCCCGAGCCCGAGGTGCGCCTGGCCCTGGTGGCCGCCGTGAACTCCCTGGGGGGGGACCGGGCCCTGGAACTCGTGCCCGAACTCCTGGACAGCCCCGACCCGGCCCGGCGGGAGGCGGCCGTTCGGATCCTCGGGTACTTCGGGTTCGCCGAGACGGCCGGCCGGGTGGCGGCGTGCCTCGCCGACCCCGAACCCCGGGTGCGGCTCGCCGCCATCGAGGCCCTCCCGTACCTGGAACTCCCCGGCGTGCTGGAGCGCCTGAGGGCGGTGCTCCGCACCGACCGGGCCGCCGAGCGCCGGGCGGCCGTCCGGGCCCTGCGGGACGTGGCCGACCCGGGGGCCGAGGCGGTGCTCCTGGAACTCGCGGCCGACCCCGATCCCTGGGTGCGGCTCGACGTCCTGCGGAGCCTGCGGCACCGCCGGTCGGAGGCCCTGCGGGAGGTGGCCCGGGAGCTGGCGAACGACCCCCTCCCGCCCGTGCGGATCGAGGCCTACGGGGCGCTCGCCGGGGCGACCCACCCGACCCAGACGGCCGCCCTGGTGGCGGGCATGGACGACCCGGAGCCCGAGGCCGCGGCCGCGGCCGCCCGGGCCCTGGGCCGCACCCGCACGGCCGCGAGCCTCGAGGCCCTGCTGCGGGGCCTCGACCGGCCCGAGGCCCGGGTGCGGGCCGCCGCGGCCGCGAGCCTGGCCGGGTGGGCCGAGGCCGTGCCGGCCCTGGCGGAGCGCCTCCGGTTCGCCGAGGACCTGCGGCGCTCGGCCCTGGAGGCCCTGGGGGCCACGGGGTCGGTGGCGGCCGCCGCGGTCCTGGCCGAGCGGGCGGCCGTGCCGAGCGACCGCGCCGAGGCGAAGGCGGCCCTGGCCGAGCTGGCCCGGAACCACCCGGACGCCGTGGCCGCGCTCCTGGCCGAGCCCGACGCGACCCGGCGGCGGGCGGCGGCCGAGGCCCTGGCCGAGGCCCGCACCCGGGCGGCCGCCGAGCGCCTGGTGGACGCCCTGGCCGACCCCGACCCGGCCGTGGCGGCCGCCGCCGTGACCGGGCTGGCCCGGTCGGGCATCGAGGGGGTGCGCGACCGGATCGCGGCCCTGCGGGACCGGGCCGTGGACCCGCTGCTGCGGGCCGCGTGCACCCAGGCCCTGGGGGAGGCCGCATGACCCTGGCGCCGGCCGGCCCGTTCCGGCTCGACGACCGGGTGTTCGGGCTCCTGGCGGGCCTGGTGGAGGACTACGCGGGGATCCGGTTCGACGCGCCCCGCAAGGAGTTCGTGGCCGAACGCCTGGGCCGCCGGGTGGCCGCCCTGGGGCTGCCGGGGTTCCTGGACTACTACTACCACCTCAAATACGACCCCGACGGCCGCGACGAGCTCCAGCGGGCCGTGGAGGAACTCACGGTCAACGAGACGTACTTCTTCCGGGAGGCCGGGCCCCTGGAGGCGCTGCTCGACCGCTGGCTCCCCCGGAGGGAGGGGACGGCGCGGGTGTGGTCGGTTGCCTGCTCCACCGGCGCCGAGCCCTACACCCTGGCGATCCTGGCCGAGGAGCGGGGCGTGGCCGACCGGCTGGAGATCTGGGCCTCCGACATCGACCGGGGGGCCCTGGCCGCGGCCGAGCGGGCCGTGTACTCCGACGGGGCCCTGCGGATGACCCCGGCCGAGCGGCGGGACCGGTGGTTCGAGCGGACGGGCGAGGGGTGGCGGCTCAAGGACCCGCCCCGGGGCCGGGTCCGGTTCTTCTGGGCCAACGCCCTCGCTCCCGGGGAGGCCGCGGCCGAGGGCCGCTGGGACGCGATCCTGTGCCGGAACCTGCTCATCTATTTCTCGGACGAGACGACCCGGAAGCTGGTGGCCACCCTCCACCGGGCCCTCAGGCCCGGGGGCGTGCTGCTCCTGGGGCTCACGGAGAGCCTGCT
>CAZUYO010000122.1:0-1094 GCA_964624725.1 uncultured Thermodesulfobacteriota bacterium | reverse complement strand
CTTTCGTCCCTTTTGTCCCTCAACAATCCTCGGAGCGACCATGAACCGAAAAATCCGCGTGCTGGTGGTGGACGACTCGGCCTTCGTGCGCCAGTCCGTGACCCGGATGCTCAGCTCCGACCCGGCGATCGAGGTGGTGGGCACGGCCCGGGACGGGCTCGACGCCCTGGAGAAGATCAAGGCCCTGGCGCCCGACGTCGTGACCCTGGACCTCATCATGCCGAACCTGGACGGGATCGGGGTGCTCCAGGCCCTGCGGGCCGAGGGGACCCGGGTGCCGGTGGTGGTGTGCTCGATCGCGAGCGAGGGGGGCCAGAAGGCCATCGCCGCCCTGGAGGCCGGGGCCGTGGCCCTGGTGCAGAAGCCCACGGCGCTCGCGCTCGACACGATCTACGAGATCGAGGCCCAGCTCGTCCACGAGGTGAAGGCGGCCGCGGCCGCCGCCCCCGAGCGCCTGGCGACGCCGGCCCCCGAGGCGCCGGCCCCGGCCCCCGCGGCGGTGCCGGCCCCGGCGGCGAGCCGGTACCGGCTCCTGGCGATCGGGGCGAGCACCGGCGGACCCCAGGCCCTCCGGTTCCTGCTGCCCCAGCTGCCCGAGGGGTTCCCGGTGCCGGTCGCGGTGGTCGTCCACATGCCCGTGGGGTTCACGGGGCTCTTCGCCGAGCACCTGGACGCCGTGTGTCCGCTCGCGGTGGTGGAGGCCACCGACGGCACCCCGGTGGAGCCGGGCACGATCCTCATCGCCCCGGCCGGCATCCATCTCAAGTTCCGGCGGGAGGGCGACCGGGTGGTGGCCCGGCTCGACCCCCAGCCGGCCCAGGGGCTCCACCGCCCCTCGGTGAACGAGCTGTTCCGGTCGGCGGCCGAGGTGTTCGGCGAGGGGGTGCTGGGGGTGGTGCTCACGGGCATGGGCGACGACGGCACCGAGGGCGCCGGGGTCGTGAAGGAGCGGGGCGGCCGGATCCTGGCCGAGGCCGAGGCCTCCTGCGTGGTCTACGGCATGCCCCGGTCGGTGGCCGAGGCGGGCCTCGTGGACCGGGTGGCCCCCCTGGAGGCCATGGCCGACCTCATCCTGGAGGAGATCGGCCGGGCCT
>CAZUYO010000121.1:0-8276 GCA_964624725.1 uncultured Thermodesulfobacteriota bacterium | reverse complement strand
GCCCGGCAGGCGCGGCGGGTGGCGTCGGCGACGAGAACGCGGCCGTAAAACCCGTACATGGCAAATCTCCGTATGTGTCAAAGCCCCAGGTAGGCCTGGCGGATCGCGGGGTCGGCCTCCAGTTCGGCCGGGGTGCCTTCGTGCACGACGCGCCCGTTTTCGATCACGTAGCAGTAGTCGGCCACGCGAAGGGCATGATGAACGTTCTGCTCCACCAGGAAGATCGTAAGGCCCTGGCGGTGGAGTTCCTGGATGATACCAAAGATCTCCTGCACGAGGATCGGTGCCAGCCCCAGACTCGGTTCATCGAACATGATGATCCTGGGGTCCTGCATGAGGCCCCGGCCGATGGCCAGCATCTGTTGCTCCCCACCCGACAACGTCTCGGCCCGCTGCGACCGGCGTTCCGCCAGGCGGGGAAAGAGTTCGTACACCTTCTCCAGGTTCGTTTTCCGGTTGGGGCGCGTCCTCGGGAGGTAGGAGCCCACCAGCAGGTTCTCTTCGACCGTCATCTGGGGGAAGAGTTGGCGTCCCTCGGGCACGAGGGTGATTCCGAGATGCGCCACCTGGTGCACCTCGAGCTCGTCCAGGGCCCGCCCGTCGTACCGAACCCGCCCCTTCCACGGTTTGACGAGTCCGCAGATGGTGCGAAGGGTGGTTGTCTTCCCTGCGCCGTTGGCGCCCAACAGGGTCACCAACCGCCCGGTTTTCACCGAAAGGGACACGTCCCAAAGGGCTTGCACGTCCCCGTATCCTGCCGACACGTGTTCGAGAACGAGTTCACTCATGCGGCGGCCTCCCCTAGGTAGGCCGAAATGACCTCGGGGTCCTTGGCAACCTGCTCCGGCGGGCCCTCTGCGATCTTGGCGCCGTAGTTGAGCACCACCACCCGATGGCTGATGTTCATGATCACCCGCATGATGTGTTCGACGACGAGGATCGTGACGCCCCTGCGGTGCACGTCGAGGATCAGCTCGATCGTCTTGTCGGCCTCGGTGGGGTTCAGCCCGGCGACCACCTCGTCCAGCAGCAGGAGTCGGGGTTCCAGGCTGAGGGCCTTGGCGATCTCCAGCCGCTTCCGGCCCGCCAGGGTCAGGCCGGAGGCCGGGTGGCGGGCTCGGTGGGCAAGACCCGTGAGTTCAAGGATTTCCCAAGCCTTGCGTTCCGCGAGCCGCCTGGTGCGATGGTGGAGCAGGCAGGCCACCGTGACATTCTCGAGCACCGAAAGCCCGGCGAACGGCTTGACGATCTGGAACGTGCGGCCCACGCCCATCCTGGCCAGATGGAACGGTTTGCGCCCCGTCACATCGGTACCCTCCAATAGCACCTTCCCCTCGGTGGGACGGCAGTACCCGCTCACCACATTGAACAGGGTCGTCTTCCCGGCGCCGTTTGGGCCGATCAGGCCCACGATCTCGCCAGGAGCCAGGGAGAAGGTCACGTCGTCGAGGGCGCGGAGCCCTCCAAAGGACATTGACACGTGGTCCACCTGCAGGATGGGCTGATTCACGGGGCCACCTCCCGGGCCGTTTCTTCGCTGGGCGGGCTCTCGGTTTCCGGGCTCCCGACTTCTCGATTCCGCCGGGACAGGAGCCCGACGAGGCCGTCGGGCAGGAACACGACGCTCAGGGCGATCACCACCCCGAGGATGATCAGATAAAGCACCTGGTAGTCCGAGAGGTACGCCCAGAAAAAGGTCTTGAACGCGTACACCAGGACCGCCCCGATGGCCGGGCCCACCAGGGTCCCCAGGCCCCCGAACACGGCCATCACGACCGATTGGTCGGTCACGAGGTCGCCCAGCACGGATGCGGGATCGATGAACGTGATCCAATAGGCGTAGATGCCCCCCAAAACCCCGGCCGGAACCGTGGAGAGCACGAAGGCTTGGACCTTGATGACCGTGGGCTTGAGGCCGATGGCCATAGCGCCCTCCTCGTCCTCGCGGATGGCCTGCAATTTCAGGCCGAACGCCGAGCGCTCCAACAGGGTCCAGAGCGTGGCGAAGATCGCCGCCACGGCGGCCCACATGAGGTAGTAGAAAAACACGGGGTGGAGGAAGGGAGGCAGGCGCATTCCATCCGGCCCCCCCGTGAAATCCAGGACCAGGGCCAACTGCTGGACGGCCCGTGACAGGGCCCAAGTGGCGATGGCGAAGTACGCGCCTTTGAGTCGCAGGGTCGGAAGGCCGGCGATCACCGCGGCGATCCCCGCAACAACCCCTCCGGCTCCCAGGGCCGCGGCGAACGGCCAATGGGCCCGCATCATGAGAATCGCCGTGGTGTAGGCTCCGACCCCGAAAAATGCTCCGTGGCCGAAATTGAGGTATCCGGTGTATCCCCCCAACACGTCCCAGGCTACCGCGAGGCCGATCCACATCATGGCCTCCGTGATGACCCGCAACGCGAAGGTGTCCCGGACAAACAGGGGGAAGGCGGCGAACCCGATCGCGACGATCCCGGCCCATAGGGCTTTCGAACGGCCCATTCCTCACACTCCCTTCGCGAACAGCCCCTTGGGCGAGATGAGAAGGATCAGGTAGAGCAGCCCGAACACGGCGAGCAGCGTGTAGCTGGGATTGCCGTAGATGAGGAACAGGGACTGAACCAGGCCAAGGAGGAAGGCGGCCCACGGCACCCCGGCCAGGTACCCCATGCCCGCCAGCACCACGACGAAGAAGGCGAGAATCGTGTAGTCGCCGCCCATCTGGGCGCTGATGGAGAAGATCGATCCGATCACCACGCCGGTCATGGCACTCACCCCGACGTGGAGTCCGTAGACCCAAGAGCTAATCCTCTTGGCGTTAATTCCCATGAGTCCCGCCGCGTCGCGGTTTTGGGCCAGCGCGCGCACGGCCAGGCCGAAGTTGGTGTGCTTCAAAAGCCAGTGGAGCACGATCATCACTACGAGGGCGTAGCCGAACCCGAAAAGCCGGATCGCCGGAATGGTGACGAACAGGCTTCCGGTTTCGAGGAACAGGGACTTCTGAGCCAGGGCCGATGGAATCGAATGGCTGAAGAATCCGAACACCGTGAGACCCGCCCCCCGGATGGCGAGCATCAACCCGAAGGTGAACACGAGCCCCATGAGCACGGGGTTCCCGCGCCGGCCGCTGACCGCGCGGTAGATGACGGGCTGGATGGCGTACCCCACGGCCGTAAACGCCGCGAACACGACGGGCAGGAGCCACAGCGGATCGACGCCCGTCCACCCTTGCAGGTAATACCCCAGGAACGCCCCGAGCATGATCCACTCGCCCACCGCGAAGTCGATGATGTGCATGACCCCGAAGGCCAGGGAAAACCCGAGGGCCACGGTGATGTAGATGCCGCCGATGAGCAGGCCGTCCAACACGGCCTGGGGAAGCAGTTGCCAGAGCACGGATTCCTCCACCGCTGTGGGCCGGGAGCCCGGGGCTCCCGGCCGTTACGCGAGACTAACGTTCGCTCCAGGGGGTCATCGGGTACCGGGGCTTCGCCTCCGCGAACTCGGCCGGCGCCACGATCACGGGTTTGCCGCCCTGGATCTGCACCATCAGGGGCTCCAGCCCCACGTTGGCATGGTAGTACTCCCCCTCGTCGGCGAAATCGATTTTGCCGTAGAAGGTTTCCACGACAAGGCCCTCCAGGGCCCGGCGCAGGGCGTCGCGTTCGACCTCGTCCAGGGGCGGCGTCACCCCGGCCTTCGCCACGGCCGCCTGGAACGCGATGCCGGCGGCCGAGCACCCGGCCTGGGTGTAGTCTGCCGGAACCCCGAACTCCTTCTCTGCGGCCTCGGCGTACGCCCTGGCGTGTGGCCACAGGAGTTCCCCGTGGGTGGGGAGCGAGGGGGTCCAGACCGAGGCGCCGAAGACCTCCTCCGCGTCCTTGCCGAGCGCCTCCACGAACGCCGGTTCGGTCACCCCGTAGTGCATGAGGAGGGCTTTCGGCGCGTAGTTGATCTGGCGGAGCGCCTTGACCAGGTTGATCAACTCTTCGTCATGGCCCCCGAAGGCGACCAGGTCGGGGCGCATCACCTTGGCGGCGGAGAGAAGGGGAATAAGGTCCTGACCGCTCGGGACGATATTGTACTTGAGCACCTTGATGCCGTGTTTTTCGGCCGCCTTTTGAAAGGCTTCTGCGGTCGCCTTGGAAAAGGCGTCGTTCGAGCCCAGCACGATGGCCGTCTTGGGCCTGGGCTCGAGGTTCGCCAGGGCCCCGATGGGGTGGGCCCCGGTGTAGTTCACCGGGGGGATCGTCCCGAAGGTATAGGCGAACTTCTGCCGCCAGATCAGGGGAGACTCTGCCGAGCCCGTGATCATCGGAATCTTGTACTTTTCGAGCACCGGCGCGACGGCCAGCGTGACGCCCGAGGAGTAGGGGCCCAGGACGAAGTCCACCTTCTCCTGGGTGGCGAGGCGCTCGGCGCCGCTCGCCCCCTGGGAGGGCTCGGACTGGGCGTCGGCGTAGAAGAGCTTCACGCCGTAGCGCTTGCCCCCGATCTCGATGCCGCCCGCCTCGTTGACGGCCTTGGCCCACAGGTCGTACCCGCGTTTCGTGACGTTCCCGCCGGTGGCCAGGTCGCCGGACAGGGAGGTGATGACCCCGATCTTGAAGTAGTCCCGCGCCTGTTCGGCTCGGACCGGCAGGGCGAAAAGTAGACCGGCTACCGCGAGTGCTAAACCCTTTCTCATCGCTTCTCCTCCTCTTCCCGCTGGAGCCGCCGTGAGGCGGCGGGTGGTGGTTGGAGGGCGTTTTCCCGGCCCGCGTCGGGTCCGCCCCGGCTAAGAACTCAGGGTCCTCAACCCCTCCTCGAGGACGTCCAGGCCCCGATCCAGGTCGTCCTCCTCGATGCACAGGGGTGGGAGCAGCCGCACCACGTTGCCGTACGAGCCCGCCTTGATCGTGATCACGCCCCGTTCCAAGGCGAAGCGGCCGAGGGCCTGGGTCAGTTCCGCCGCCGGTTCCTTGGTCTTGCGGTCCGTGACCAATTCGATTGCCATCATGGCCCCGAGCCCGCGCACGTCGCCCACGCAGGGGAGCGTTTCCTTCATCCCGAGAAAGCGGTTGCGGATTTTCTCCCCGAGGGCCCGCGCCCGGCCGCACAGGTCCTCCCGGTCAATGACTTCCAGGGTCGCTAGGGCCGCCGCGCAGGACAGGGGATTCCCGCCGTAGGTGCCGCCGAGCCCCCCCACCGGAGGAGCGTCGAGGATCTCGGCCCTGCCGGTCACCCCGCTCAGCGGGAAACCGGAGGCCATGGCCTTGGCCGTGGTCAGGACGTCGGGCACGAGACCAAACTGCTCCGAGGCGAAGAGGGTGCCCGTGCGGCCGAACCCGGTCTGCACCTCGTCGGCCACCACCACGATCCCGTGTTCCCGGCAGATCTCGGCCACGCGGGTCACGAACGCCCTGGGCGGGACGACGAATCCCCCTTCGCCGAGGATCGGCTCCATGACGATGGCGGCCACGGCGTCCGGATCCACCCCGGTGATGAACAACCGCCGGAGGTTCTCGGCGCACTCCAAACCGCAGGTCTCGGGCCCTTCCGCTCCGAAGGCGCACCGGTAGCAGTAGGCGTAGGGGATCCGGTAGACCTCGGGGGCGAAGGGACCGAAGCCCTTCTTGTAAGGGACGATCTTGCTGGTGAGACTCATGCCCAGCAGCGTGCGGCCGTGGAACGCGTTCTCGAAGCAGATGACCGCCGGCCGGCCCGTGAACGCCCGGGCCACCTTCACGGCGTTCTCTACGGCCTCGGCGCCGCTGTTACAGAAAAAGGTCTTCTTGGCGTGGGTGCCCGGGGTGCGGCGGTTGAGTTCCTCGGCCAGGCGGACATAGGGCTCGTAGGGCATCACGTGGAAGCAGGTGTGGACGAACCTCTCCATCTGGGCTCGCACGGCGTCGAGCACGGCCGGGTGCCCGTGGGCGGTTCCCACGACCCCGATTCCCCCCGCAAAGTCGATGTACTCATTGCCGTCGGCGTCCGTGACGCGGGCCCCCCGGGCGCGGACGGCGAAGCGGTCGGTTACGTTAAACGGGCCCTGGGGAACGGCGTTTTTTCTGCGTTCCATGAGGTCCTGGTTCGTCTGGGGCATCGAAACCTCCTTGGATCTTGGGCGGACGGGAGCTTGACGCCTCGCGGTAGCAAGGGGCGTGCCGACCGGTTGGTCGCGCCGAAAGTGAAGAATAAACAGGGTGTTGAAAAGGCGAACCCCCTGGGAGGGAGTGTTGTGATGCGTTTGTGTATCAGATCGCGCGAGGTGGGCGGGCTTAAAAGATGCAGACGTGAATCAACTGGCCGCGCTATGTGTCAGCGGCCTCATATATCGCGAAGGAGTAAAGATACATAAATGCATCAGCCCGGAAGGGACCCGGGCGCCGGGATGCCGTGGCGTCGGAGCTTTCGGACCACCGTGGGTTGGCTGACCCCCAATCGGGCCGCCATCTCCCGGGTGTTGCGGCACTCGGCCGCGGCTTGGAGCAGGGCGTCCCGCTCCGCGGCCGCCACCTGCTCGGCGAGCGTCCGCGGCCGCTCGGACGGGGGAGGGGGGGAGCCTGAGCCTCTCACCAAGTAGCCGTCAATCGTTTCCTCCTCGCACATCACCACCGCGTTCTTGATCATCCCCTCGAGCTCCCGGACGTTTCCCGGAAACGGATACTCCCCCAGCCACCGCAACGCCCTGGCCCCCAACCGCTTCCGCACCCCGAACTGCACCCCGTACCGATCCAGGAAGTGCAGGGCTAGGGGCACCACGTCGGCCCTGCGCTCCCGCAGGGGGGGCAGTCGCAGCGTGAACGTGTTCAGGCGGTAGAACAGGTCGTGGCGGAACCGCCGTTGCCGCACGAGCTGCCCCAGGTCCTGGTTCGTGGCCGCGATCACCGAGCACCGGGAACGGCGCACCCGGGTACTTCCCAACCGGCGGATCTCGTGATCGTCTAGGTATTTGAGGATCTTCGCCTGGATCGAAAACGGCATATCGCCAATCTCGTCCAGAAACACGGTGCCGCCGTCAGCCACCTCGAGCAGACCCGGTTTGCCCTCGTCGGCCGCTCCTGTGAATGCCCCCTTCTCGTAGCCGAAAAGCTCCGCCTCCAGCAAAGACTCGGGCAGGGCTGCGCAGTTGATCTGAACGAAGGGTTGCCCGGCCCGCGGGCTTTCGCTGTGAATGAACCGTGCGAGCACGCCCTTGCCCGTACCCGACTCCCCCAGGAGCAAGATATTGGTCACATCCTTGCGGGCCAGGCGAAGGGCTACCCGGAGCACCTCCCGCATCTGGGCACTCTCGGCCACGAGGCCCCGCTCTCGGGCCTCCTTGAGGCTCAAGGCCGCCATTTCGTCCCGAAGCCGTTCGTTGGCCCGGCGCACCTCTTCAAGCTGGAGCGCGAGTTCGCTGGTCTCCGTGACGTCCCGGTCGTTCACCACCACGTAATCCAGCGCCCCGTCGGGCCCGAGGACCGGGGTACCGGTCACGATGAGCTGTCGGCCCGTGCGGCGGGCCGTCTGTATCATGCTCACGCTCGTTCCCTGGGCCAGCACCGCCCGGGTCACGGACACGTCGATCACCCCCTCGGCCAACAGTTCGTCGATGTTTCGGCCCACCACCTCCCGGGCCGTCACCCCGTTGAGGCGTTCGGCCGCCCGGTTGAGGTTCCGGATGACCCCTTCGCCGTCGATGATCCAAAGTCCGTCGTGGCTGGCGTCGAAAATCGTCTGCAGTTGGCGGGCGGTGTCGGGCCGATCCACCGGAGCCAGGGCCACCACGGCCCCGGACGGCCCCGCTTCGGCCGGAAGGGGCACCGCCACCCCCGACCAATCCCCGATCCGCACCGTTTGAGGGGATGAATCCGCCAGCGCCCTCCGAACCGCGGTCACCAGGGCGTCCGGCAAACGGCTGATCCCGCGCGGGCTCTCTCCGGTCCTCGTCCCTCCGTGGCAGGCCACGACCCGAAGATCGGGATCCACCACGAGCACGGCGACCCCAGGGGGGGCGGTGGGAGACAGTAAGGGTGACGAGCGGGCGGGCATGGATCCTCCGATGGTGGGACTGCCTCTCCAGGGTCGGAAAGGGGCCCCCGGGTGTCAAGGCCGACGGGCCCGAGATCGAAACCCCGAATGGTCCGGAACAATCAGATTCGATTTTCCAATTTTTCGTGGAATATCTCCGGCCGGTACACTCCGCTCGTAGCCCCGAGAAGGAGGGAGAATCGTGGAACCCAAAGACTACGCGCGGCTTTGGCAGGACCTTGGCCTCAACCTGGAGGCCCACGACGGGCTGCTGGCCTTTCTCGGCCAGGCCTACG
>CAZUYO010000120.1:0-8466 GCA_964624725.1 uncultured Thermodesulfobacteriota bacterium | reverse complement strand
CACGGCCGCGGCCAGGTCTTCCAGGGCCGTGCCCACCGATTTGAACAGGGTGATCTCGGCCGCCTGCCGCCGGCCCGGGTGCCGGCCCCGGCAGAGGTCGAAGAGGTCGGCCTCCACGTCCTCGGCCCGGAGGACGCCCCGCTCCAGGGGCTGGACGAGGTCCCCGGCCTCCCGGAGGGCGCCCTCCCGGGTGTCCACGAACACCCGGGCCCGGGCCACGGCCTCGTCATCGGCCTCCCGCATCTCCGGGGTGAACCCGCCCACGAGGTCGAGGTGGGCGCCGGGCCGGAGCCACCGGCCCCGCACCAGGGGCTCCCGGGCCAGGGTCGCGGTCGTCACGATGTCGGCCCACCGCACCCCGGCCTCGAGATCGGGCTCCCACACCGCCGGGAACCCCTCGGCCGCGAGGCGCTCCGCAAGCGCCCGGGCCCGCTCGGGGGTTCGGCCCCACACCCGGATCTCCCCGACGTGCCGGACCCCGGCGTGGGCCCGGGCCAGGTGCGGGGCGAGCGCCCCGGTCCCGACGACGAGGAGCCGGCGGCTGTCGGGCCGGGCGAGGAACCGGCTCGCCAGGGCCGAGGCGGCCGCCGTGCGCCGCCGGGTGAGCTCCGTGCCGTCCAGGGCCGCCAGGGGTCGGCCGCTCTTCGGGTCCAGGAGGAGATAGGTCCCGTGCACGGAGGGCTCGCCCCGGGCGCGGTTCGAGGGGAACACGCTCACGACCTTGACCCCCAGGGCCGCGCCCTCCCTCCAGGCCGGCATGAGAAGGAGCGTGGCCCGCTCCCCGTCCACCTCCCCCAGCTCGTGGTGGTGCCGCAGCGGCACCCGGCATCCCTCCCGGAACATCCGCTCCAGGGCCGAAACCAGGGGTTCGTACGACAAAATCCCCGACAGGGTGCGGGCATCGATCCAGCGCATGGCGTCCCGGTTCTCCCCTCTCGACCGTTTTTCCCGCCCCGGGGGGTTGACCCCGGGGGGCCGGCCGCGGCAAACTATGACCTTGTGAGTCTTCTATACAAATTTGCCGACTCCCCCCTTGACGTCTGAACCGCGGGGGGTAGGTTCCCCCGCCGAACGGTTCCCCCATTTCCAAAGGAGGACACGCATGGAAAACGCCTCCTACGACTACTCGATCCCGAGGAGCTTCCTCAACTGGAGCATCCTGTGGGGCGTGGTGGCGGTGCTGGTGGGCATCGTGATCGCGTTCCAGATGGTGCTCCCCCAACTCAATCTGCCCCCCTTCCTCACCTTCGGCCGCCTGCGCCCGCTCCACACCAACGCGGGGATCTTCGGCTGGGCGGTGGGCAGCTTCTTCGCCTTCTACTACTACATCGTCCAGCGGCTCACCCGCGCGCCGATCTGGAGCCGGGGGCTCGCGCGGTTCCAGCTGTGGTGGTTCAACGCCACCATCGTCGCCGCCGCCGTCACCCTGCTCCTGGGGTACACCACCTCCAAGGAGTACCACGAGCTGGAGTGGCCGATCGACATCATGGTGGTGATCCTGTGGGTGGCGTTCTCGGTGAACATCATCATGACCGTGGTGAAGCGCCGGGAGCGGCAGATGTACGTGTCGCTGTGGTTCATGCTCGCGTCGCTCGTGGGGGTGGCGGTGCTGTACCTGGTGAACGCGGCCGAGGTGCCGGTCGGCTGGTTCAAGAGCTACTCGGCCTACGCCGGCACCAACGACGCCAACGTCCAGTGGTGGTTCGGCCACAACGCCGTGGCCATGGTGCTCACCCTGCCGCCCCTGGCCGTGTTCTACTACTTCCTGCCCAAGTCCACGAACGCCCCGCTCTTCAGCCACCGGCTGTCCATCGTGTCGTTCTGGAGCCTCGTGTTCATGTACCTGTGGACCGGGGCCCACCACCTCATGTGGACGCCGGTTCCCGACTGGGTCCAGACCCTGGCCATGGTGTTTTCGGTGATGCTGATCGCCCCGAGCTGGGGCTCGGTGATCAACGGCTACCGCACCATGGACGGCCAGTGGCACCAGATGCGCACGAACTACGTGGTGAAGTTCTTCATCCTGGGCATCACCTTCTACGGCCTCCAGACCCTGCAGGGCCCGGCCCAGGCGGTGCGGAGCTTCTCGGCCTTCATCCACTACACCGAGTGGGTGCCGGGCCACGTGCACATGGGAACCATGGGGTGGGTGTCGCTCGTGTTGTTCGGGGCCATCTACTACGCGCTGCCCCAGCTCTACGGGCGGCGGGTGTACAGCGTGGGGCTCGCCAACCTCCACTTCTGGCTCGTGCTCCTCGGGCAGCTCCTCTACTCGGTGAGCCTGTGGATCGCCGGGCTCCAGCAGGCCTCGATGTGGCACGCCGTCGCCCCCGACGGGAGCCTCCAGTACTCCTTCGTCGAGGCCCTGGCCGCCATGTACCCCTACTGGTGGGTGCGGGCCTTTTCGGGTCTGCTCTACCTGGCCGGGGTCCTGGTGTTCGTCTACAACCTCGTGATGACCGCCCGGAAGGGTGAGCCGGCCGCGGCGGCGTAGAAAAGGAGCGGCATCATGTGGGAAGACAAACCGGTACGATTTCTGCTCATGGCCACCGCGGCCATCCTGGTGGGCACCATCGTCACCATGGTGGCCCCCTTCGCGTGGGTGAACACCGAGGAGGACCGGATCGAGGGGGTGACCCCCTACAACGCCCTCCAACTGGCCGGCCGGGACGTGTACATCCGGGAGGGGTGCAACAACTGTCACACCCAGACCGTGCGGCCCCTCGTGGCCGACGTGCTCCGGTACGGGCCCTACTCCCGCTCGGGCGAGTTCCGGTACGACCGGCCCCACCTGTGGGGTTCCCGGCGCACCGGGCCCGATCTCGCCCGGGTGGGGGGCAAGTACCCCGACGCCTGGCACTACCAGCACCTGGCCGACCCCCAGTCGATGGTGCCCGAGTCCAACATGCCGGCCTACGCCTTCCTGAGCGACAACCCGGTGGACCCGGAGCTCACCCGCCGGAAGATGGAAGTGCTGGGGTTTCCCGTGGCCCCCGGGGAGATCGAGGCCCTGTCGGGCAAGACCGAGATGGACGCCCTCGTCGCGTACCTCCAGAAACTCGGCACCGACATCGGGTGGAGGGAGAAGGCGGCTCCGAAGGTGGTGGGGGAACCGGAAAACCCGTTCCGCCCCGAGCCCGCGGTGATCGCCGAGGGCCGCGCCCTCTACGCCCAGCGCTGCGCCCAGTGCCACGGCCCCGAGGCCGAGGGCGACATCGGCCCCGAGATCGGCCCGGACGACTGGGAGGACGCGGACCTCTTCCGGGTGGTGTTCGAGGGGGTCTCGGCCGGCGGCATGCCGTCGTTCGCCGAGATGGGAAGCGACCGCATCTGGAAGATCGTGACGTTCCTGCGTCACCGGGAGGATGACTGATGGACCGGGCGTCGTGGGCCGTGCTCGTGACCGACGCGGGCCTCTTTGCCCTGTTCGCGGGGATCGTGTGTTGGGTGTACCGGGCCAGGAACCGGGACCGGGGCGAGGCCCCCAAGTACCGGATGCTCGAGGACCGGGACCCGTGAGCGGCCCCCTTAGCTCCAGGGAGTGATCGGCATGCTCGAAGGACACCAACACCACCACGACCGGCGCGTTTTCGACGGCATCGTGGACAACCGGGTGGAACGGATCCCCTGGTACTTCACGGCGCTGCTCTACGGCCTGGTGCTCTGGGGCCTCGCGTACGCGGGGTACTTCCTCCTGAGCGGCTGGAGTTCCCAGGCCGCGTTCGAGCGGAAGATGGAGGCCTTCCGCCAGGCCCACGCCCAGGCGGTCCCGGCCGCCGTGGCACCCATCGGACGGGAGGCCGCCGAGGCCCTCTTCGCCCAGCGCTGCGCCGGCTGCCACGGCAAGGACGCCCACGGCAACGTGGGCCCCGACCTGCACCGGGACGCCTACCGGTACGGCCGGTCGGCCGAGGCCGTGGGCGAGACGATCCGAAACGGCCGGCCCGGCGGCATGCCCGCCTTCGGAACCCAGCTTTCCCCGGCCCAGGTGGAGGGGCTTGTCCGGTACGTCCTCACCCTCCACTGAGCCCCGGCGCCTGGCCCCGCTGCGGCGCGCGGTCCAGGCCGGCGTGGCCGCCGTCGTCTGCGGGGCGCCGTTCGTCCGGGTCGGCGGCGCGCCGCTCGCCCGGATCGACGTGGCCGGGCACCGGGTGTTCGTCCTGGGCCGCACGATCTGGGTCGAGGAACTGGTCGTGGTCCTCGGCCTGGTGCTCGCCTGCGCCCTGACCTTCGTCCTGGCGACCCTCGTCCTCGGCCGGGTCTGGTGCGGCTGGGCCTGCCCCCAGACCGCCGGGGTCGACCTGGTGGAGGGGCTCCTGGGCGCGCTCGGGGTACCCGCCGAGGCCGGCCGGGTTCGGGGGGGACTCCGGGCCCGGCTGGCGGTGCACCTCTCGGCCGTCGGGCTCGGGCTCGCCGCCGGGGCCGTGGCCGTGTGGTATTTCCTGCCCCCCCAGGAGTACCTCCGGGCCCTCTGGCGTGGCGCGCTACCGCCCGCCGCGGCGGTGGGCACCCTGGCCGTGGCCGGGGCGGTGTACCTGGATCTCGCCTTCGTGCGGCGCACCTTCTGCCGTGACCTCTGCCCCTACGGCCGGTACCAGACGGCGCTCGCGGACGCCGGGACCCTCACCCTGGGGATCCTGCCGGGCGAGGCCGACCGGTGCATCGACTGCCGGGCCTGCGTGCGGGCCTGCCCCACCGGCGTGGACATCCGGCGGGGCCCGGACGCCGCGTGCATCAACTGCGGCCGGTGCCTGGACGCCTGCCGGGCCGTGATGGCCCGCCGGGGGCAACCGGGTCTCATCGGATACACCTTCGGTCCCCGGGGCTGGAGGGGGCTCCTCACCCCCCGCACCGGTCTGGTGGCCGCCCTGACCCTCGCGGCCTGGGCGGGGTTCTTCTGGGTCGCGGGCACCCGCCCCGCCGCGGGGTTCGTGGTGCGCCGCACCGCCGCGCCGGTCCGGGTGCTTCGGGACGGCCGGACGGCCGTGTTTTTCCGGGGGGTGATCGCGAACCGGAGCGACCGGGCGGTGCGGGCCCGACTCGAGGCCGAACTCGCCGAGGCCGATCCGGAGGTGCGCGGCCCCGTGGGCGGGGTGGACCTTCCTCCCGGTGCCCGCCGCACCGTGGAGTTCGCGGTGGTGGTCCCCCGGGAGGCCTTGGGCCGGGAGGTGACCTTGCGATGGACGACCGAGGACGGCCGGGAACTCACGCGCCGCCGGGCGGTCCTGCCCGCCCCGGGGGGAGACCCGTGACCGCCCGTCGGAACCCCTGGCCCCTCGGCCTCGCCCTGGGGGTCGGGGCGTTTCTCGCCCTGCTCGTGGCCACGGTCACCTTCGGCATCCTCCATCACAGCGACCCGGTGGCTCCGCGGCATCTCACCCGGATGCGCGACCCCGCCGCGACCTGGCGCCTCGCGGGGGCCGATCTCCGGGACGACCGGCTCCGGGTCCGCCTCGATGCCGGGCCCGGTACGCCGCTTCGGGACGCCGCGGTGATCCTCGTGCCCGCGGGGACCGGCGGCGAGGGCCGGGCGATCCCCCTCGTGGAGTCGTCGCCGGGGGTCTATGCCGGCCGGGTGCCGAGGACCGCAGCAGGGTTCCGGGCCGAACTCCGGGTGCGGCGGGGTGAGTCCGCCCGGAGGTTCCCCCTGTTCGTGTCGCCGTGACCGAGCGCTGCGTCCACTGCAACCTGCCGATCCCTCCCCCGGACCGGGTGGAGGCCCGGATCGACGGGAAATCCCTCGCCTTCTGCTGCCGGGGGTGCTTGAACGCCTACCGGATCCTCACGGGCGCCGGCCTCGGGGCGTTCTACGAGCAGCGGACCTGGGCGGAGCCCGGGGTGCCGGAGGGGGCGTTCGACACGGCCTACGACCCGGGCTACCTGGAACGGTTCGTCCGGCCTTCCCCCGGGGGGGCCGCGGTGGACGTGCTGGTGGACGGGATCCGGTGCGCCTCGTGCGTGTGGGTCCTGGAGCGGTGGGTGGGGGCCCTGCCCGGGGTGCGGGAGGTGCGGGTCAACTTCGCCACCCACCGGGCCCGGGTGGTCTTCGATCCCGAGGCCGTGACGCCCGCGGCCGTGTTCACCCGGATCGCCCAGATCGGCTACCGGCCCCGGCCGTTTTCTCCCAGCGAGGCCGAGGCCCGCGCGGCGCGGGAGCGGCGCGGCCTGCTCGTGCGGTTCGGCACGGCCGCGTTTTTCTCGATGCAGCTCATGGTCTACGCCCTGGGACTCTACGCCGGGTACTTCCACGGCATGGGCCCCGGGCTCCGCCGCTGGCTCCAGCTCCTGACCGGGGTCGTCGCGACCCCGGTGGTGTTCTACGCCGGCTGGCCGTTCCTGGCCGGGGCCGGGCGCAGCCTGCGCAACCGGGCCCCCGACATGGACCTGCTGGTGGGCCTGGGGGTGGGCTGCGCCTACGGGTACAGCTGGTTCGCCTGGGCCACGGGCCGGGAGACCTACTTCGAGTCGGCGGCCATGGTTGTTACCCTGCTCCTGCTCGGCCGGCTCGTGGAGGCAGGGGCCCGGCGGGCGGCCTCGGCCGGCATCGACCGGCTGCTCCGGCTCGCCCCCGAGACGGCGCTTCGCCTCGAGGGGGACACGACCGTGGCCGTGGACCCCGGGGCCCTCGCCCCGGGCGACCGGGTCTGGGTGCGGGCCGGCGACCGCTTCCCCGCCGACGGCGTGGTGGTGGAGGGCGCCACCGAGGTGGACGAGTCGGCGGCCACGGGGGAGCCGGTGCCCGTGGGCCGGGGCCCCGGGGATCCGGTGCTGGCCGGGACCACGAACCTGGGGGCCGGGGTGACCGTGGAGGTGACGACCCGGGCGGCCGACTCGTTCGTGGGCCGGGTGGCCCGCCTGGTGGAGGAGGCCCAGGCCCGCCGGGCGCCGATCCAGGCCCTGGCCGACCGGGTGGCCGGCCGGTTCGTGCCGTTCGTGCTCCTTCTGGCGGCGGTCACGTTCGGGTTCTGGGCGGCCGCGGGCCGGCCGGTGGGCACGGCCCTGCTGCGGGCCGTGGCCGTGCTGGTCGTGGCCTGCCCCTGCGCCCTGGGGCTCGCCACCCCCGTCGCCCTGGTGGTGGCGGCCGGGGCGGGGGCCCGGCGGGGGATCCTGTTTCGGGGCGGGGACGTCCTGGAAGCCCTCGGCCGGGCCCGACGGGTGGCCCTGGACAAGACCGGAACCCTGACCCTCGGCCGGCCCCGGGTGGAACGGGTGGAGGGCCCCCGGCCCGAACGGGCCCTGGCCGTGGCGGCCGCCCTGGAACACGGGGCCTCCCATCCCCTGGCCGCGGCCGTGCTGGAGGAGGCCCGGCGGCGGGGCGTCGAGGCGGCCGCCCGGCCCGGGGTGCGGGCCCACCCCGGCCTCGGGGTCGAGGCCTCGGGGCCCCCGGAGGCCCTGGCGGGCAGCCGGCGGTTCCTGGAGGACCGGGGGGTGACGGTTCCCCCCGGGCCGGACGACGGGGCCCTGGAGATCCATGTGGCCGAGGGGGGGACCTATCTGGGCCGGATCCGCCTCTCCGACCCCCTCCGGCCCGACGCCCCGGCGGCCGTGGCGGCCCTGGCCGGGCTGGGCCTGCGGCCGGCGCTCCTCACGGGCGACCGGGAACGGGCCGCCCGGGAGGTGGCCCGGCGGGTCGGCATCCGGGAGGTCCACGCCCGGCTCTCCCCCGAGGACAAGGCCATGTGGGTCCGGGGGCGGCAGGCGGCGGGGGAGCCCGTTTTGATGGTGGGGGACGGGATCAACGACGCCCCGGCCCTGGCGGCGGCCGCCGTGGGCTGCGCCCTGGCCGGGGGCACGGACGTGGCCCTGGACACCTCGGATCTGGTGCTGACCCGGCCCGATCTCCTCCGGCTGGCCGAGGCCGTGGGGCTGGCCCGGCGCACGCTGGCCGTGGTACGCCAGAACCTCGGATGGGCCTTCGGGTACAACCTGGTGGCCCTGCCCCTGGCGGCCTCCGGCCGGCTGGCGCCGGTCTGGGCCGCGGCGGCCATGGCCGCGAGTTCCGTGGCCGTGCTGGCCAACAGCCTGCGGCTCGCCCGGGCCGGCCGACCCCTGGGAGGAACCCAACCGTGACCCAGTCCCTCGTGATCCTGATCGTCCTGTCCCTGTGCCTGGGGGCCGCGGCCTGGCTCGTGTTCCTCTGGGCCGTGCGGGGGGGCGAGTTCGACGACGTGGAGGGGGCGAAATACCGCATGCTCCGCGACGAGGAGCCCGGCGACGGGGGGGAGAAACGGTGAACGCCGTGACGCTGCCGTCGGACCTGCCCCTGGTCGCCGGGGCGTTCGTCACCGGGCTCCTGGGCTCGGTCCACTGCGTGGGCATGTGCGGAGGGCTCGTGGCCGCGTTCGGCCTGGGACCCGGCCGCCGCGGGGGCACGGGGTTCCAGGCCCTGTACCACCTGGGCCGGATCACGACCTACGCGGCCCTGGGGGCGGCCCTGGCCTGGGCCGGGGGGGGGCTGGTGGGACC
>CAZUYO010000119.1:0-8540 GCA_964624725.1 uncultured Thermodesulfobacteriota bacterium | reverse complement strand
GCCGAGCCGGTGAAGGTGGCGGTGGTGGACCTGCAGCGCTGCCTGAACGAGTCGCGCATGGGTAAGAAGTACAAGGCGGAGTTCACGGCCGAGGCCGACCGCCGCAAGGCCGAACTCGAGAAGGAAGAGGCGGACCTGAAGGCCCTCAGGGAGGAGCTCGAAAAGCAGGGCCTCGTGCTCTCCGAGACCGCCCGGGCGGAGAAGGAGCGCGAGTACAAGGAGCGGCTCGAGGCCTTCAAGGCCAAGTTCCAGGAAAGCCAGCAGGCCCTCCAGCGCAAGGACCAGGAGCTCACCCGCCGGATCCTCAAGGACCTGCAGAAGGTGGTTCGGGAGTTGGGGGAGACCGAGGGATACACCCTGATCCTCGAGCGCCAGGAGGCCGGGGTTCTCTTCGCCCCGAAGGCCATCGACATCACCGACGAGGTGATCCGCCGGTACGACGCCGGCGTGCCGGCCGAGTAGGCGGGGGACGCCGGGCATGAAGCTCTCCGAGTTGGCGGAGAAGATCGGGGCCGAACTGCGGGGCGACCCCGGGGCCGAGGTCGTGCGGGTTTCCACCCTCGACCGGGCCGGGCCGGGGGAGGTCACGTTCCTCTCCAACCCCAAATACCGGCCGCTTCTCGGCTCCACCCGGGCCACCGCCGTGATCGTGGGCCCGAACGACGCGGTGGAGGGGCCTGCGCTTCTGGTCACCGAGAACCCGTACCTGGCCTTTGCCCGGGCCGTGGCGCTCCTGCACCCCCGGCACCGGCCGGCCGCCGGGGTGGAGCCCGGGGCCTTCGTGCACCCCGAGGCCCGGCTGGGCGAGGGGGTGGCCGTGATGGCGGGGGCCTACGTGGACGCCGGGGCCGAGGTGGGGGACGACTCGGTGCTCTACCCCGGCGTGTACGTGGGTCGGGGGGCCCGCCTGGGCCGGGGGTGCACGCTCTACCCCAACGCCGTGGTGCGGGAGGACTGCGTCCTGGGCGACCGGGTGGTGCTCCAGCCGGGCGCCGTGGTGGGCTCGGACGGGTACGGGTACGCCCGGGACGGCCACCGCCACGTGCCGATCCCCCAGGTGGGCATCGTGGTCCTGGAGGACGACGTGGAGGTGGGGGCGAACACCACGATCGACCGGGCCGCCCTCGGGGAGACCCGGATCGGCCGGGGCACCAAGATCGACAACCTGGTCCAGATCGGCCACAACGTGCGGGTGGGGGAGGACTGCCTCATCGTGGCTCAGGTGGGGGTGAGCGGCTCGACCCGGGTCGGCAACCGGGTGGTGCTGGCGGGGCAGGTGGGGGTGGCCGGCCACCTGACCGTGGGCGACGGGGCCATGGTGGGTGCCCAGTCGGGCATCGGCTCCGACGTGCCCCCGGGGGCCGTGGTGTCCGGAAGCCCCGCCATCCCCCACGGGGAGTGGCTCCGGGCCCAGGCCGTGGTGAAGCGGCTGCCGGAGATGCGCCGGGAGCTCAAGGCGCTGGAGCGGCGGTTGGCCGAGCTGGAGGCCCGGCTCGGCGACGACGGAACGTAAGGGTCATTCGCCCCCTCGGGGGCCGTTGGTCGGGGAGACGCCATGATCGACATCCAGAGGATTCTGACCTGCTTGCCCCACCGGTATCCGTTCCTTCTCGTGGACCGGGTGGTGGAGCTCGTGCCGGGGGAGCGGATCGAGGCGATCAAGAACGTCACCGTGAACGAGCCGTTTTTCCCGGGTCACTTTCCGGGCCGGCCGATCATGCCGGGGGTCCTGATCGTCGAGGCCCTGGCCCAGGCCGGCGGGATCCTCGCCCTCCACACGACCCAGGAGTGCACCGAGGGCAAGCTCATGCTGTTCCGGGGCATCGACCGGGTGCGGTTCCGGCGGCCCGTGACCCCGGGGGACCAACTCCGGCTCCACGTGCGGGTGGAGAAGCAGCGCCGCGGGTTCTGGAGCTTCGAGGCCGAGGCCCGGGTGGACGGAGAGGTGGCCACCGAGGCCCACCTCTCGGCCGTGATCACCGAGGAGAAGGGGGAGTGATCGGGGGCGGGGAGGCTGGGAGGCCAGGAAGCTAGGAAGCTACGAGGCGGAGCTCTTTCGTCGCCCAGCCACGCAGCGACGCCCCGGCCGGAACCAGGGGCTCCGATTCCGGTTTCCGACAAGAGGTTTGTTTCCAAAGGATTCCACGGGGAAGCCGGGATCCACGGGGGGTGAGCCTCCCTGCTTCCTAGCCTTCCAGCTTTTCGGCTTCCCCGCTGTTCCGTGAGGAGATCCACATGAACATCGACCCGAGGGCCGTGGTGGCCGAGGGGGCCCAGATCGCCGAGGGCGTGGAGATCGGCCCGTTTGCCGTGATCGGACCCAACGTGCGGATCGGCAGGGGCACCACCGTCGGGGCCCACGCCGTGGTGGACGGCTGGACCACGATCGGCGAGGGCTGCCGGGTGTTCCCCTTCGCCTCGGTGGGCACGATCCCCCAGGACCTCAAATACGCGGGCGAGGAGGCCCGGCTCGAGATCGGCGACCGCACCGTGATCCGGGAGTTCACCACCTTGAACATCGGCACGGCCGGCGGGGGCGGGGTGACCCGGATCGGCTCGGACTGCCTCCTGATGGCCTACAGCCACGTGGCCCACGACTGCCAGCTCGGCGACCACGTGATCCTCGCGAACTCGGTCAACCTGGCCGGGCACGTGACCGTGGAGGACTGGGCGATCATCGGCGGGCTCTCGGCCGTGCACCAGTTCGTGCGGATCGGGGCCCACGCCTTCATCGGCGGGTGCTCGGCCGTGACCCTCGACGTGCCGCCGTTCGTCTCGGCGGCCGGGAACCGGGCCAAGCTCTTCGGCTTGAACCTCACGGGGCTCAAGCGCCGGGGGTTTTCGGACGCGAGCCTCAAGGCCCTGCGCCGGGCCTACCGCACCGTGTTCCAGTCGAACCTCACCCTGGAGAAGGCCCTGGCCGAGATCCGGGCCGGGGACGACTTCGGGGTGCCCGAGGTCCGGCGGTTCGTGGAGTTCCTGGAACGGTCCGAACGGGGAGTGACGCGGTGAGCACGGAACGCATCGCGCTGATCGCGGGGGCGGGGGAGTTCCCCCGGCTGTTCGTGCGGGAGGCCCGGAAGCGCGGGGTGGAGCCGGTGGTGGTGGCCCTCAAGGAGGAGGCCGACCCGGCCATCGAGGCCGACGTGGACGAGGTCCACTGGATGCCCCTCGGGAAGGTGGGCAAGCTCCTGCGGCTCCTGGCCCGGGAGAAGGTCACCCGGGCCGTGGTGGCCGGGAAGGTTCACAAGACCCGGATCTTCAAGGATTTCCGCCCCGACGTGAAGGCCCTGACGCTGCTGTGGGGGCTTCGGGACCGCAAGGACGACACCATCATGGAGAAGGTGGCCGAGGTGCTCGCGGCCGAGGGGATCGAGCTCATCCCCCAGACCACCTTCATGGAGGAGTACCTGCCGGGGCCGGGGGTGTTCACGAGGCGCGAGCCCACCGCCGAGGAGCGCGAGGACGTCCGGTTCGGGGCCGAGATCGCCCGGGCCATGGGGGGGCTCGACATCGGCCAGACCGTGGTGGTGAAGCGCGGCGCCGTGCTGGCGGTGGAGGCGATCGAGGGCACCGACCAGGCGATCCGCCGGGGCGGGAGCCTCGGGAACGGGGACGTGGTGGTGGTCAAGGTGGCCAAGCCCGACCAGGACCTTCGGTTCGACGTGCCGGCCGTGGGGCTCGAGACCGTGTACGCGTGCCTCGACGCCCGCGCCCGGGTGCTCGCGATCGAGGGGGGCAAGACCTTCTTCTTCCAGCGGGACGAGGCGGTCGCCCTGGCCGACCGCCACCAGTTGACGATCGTTGCGTTCTGAGCCGGTTCTCGCCCTCTCGGCCGGGGAGGCCTCGGGGGATCTCCACGCGGGGAACCTGCTCGCGGCCCTGCGGGAGCGGCTGCCGGTGCGGGCCTGGGCCCTGGGCGGGCCGCGGCTCGCCCGGGCCGGGGCCGAGGTGGTGGTGCCCTTCGAGGCCGTCTCGGCCATGGGGCTCCTGGAGGCGGTGGGGAAGCTCCCGGCCCTCTCGCGGGCCCGCCGGGCTCTGGGGCAGCGGTTTCGCGCCGACCGCCCGGACCTGTTCGTTCCGGTGGACTTCGGCGGGTTCAACCTGGCCCTGGCCGCCGAGGCCCGGGCCCTGGGGATCCCGGTGCTCTACTACATCCCCCCCAAGGTCTGGGCCTGGGGCGGGTGGCGGGTGCGAAAGCTCCGCGAGAGGGTGGACGAGGCCCTGGTGATCCTCCCCTTCGAGGAGCGCTACCTGGCCGAGCGGGGCGTGCGGGCCACCTACGTGGGGTCGCCCGTGGCCGACCACGTGGCCGGCCGGCGCTGGCGGCCCGAACCGGGCCGGGTGGGGCTCCTGCCCGGGAGCCGGCGGGGCGAGATCACCCGGATCTGGCCGCTCCTTCGCGAGGTGGCCGAGCGGCTCCGGCGGGAGCGGCCGCTTCGGTTCGAGGTGCCGCTCGCGCCCGGGGTGGACCGGGCCTGGTTCGGCGGGGCCGACGGCGTGGAGTTCACCGGCGACGCCCTCTCCGTGATGGAGCGAAGCGAGCTCGTGGTGGCGGCCTCGGGAACGGCGGCCCTGGAGTGCGCCCTGGTGGGCGTGCCCACGGTGGTGGTGTACCGCGTGAACCCCTTGACCTACCTCCTGGGGAGACTCCTCGTGCGGGTGCCCCACGTGTCCCTTCCCAACCTGATCGCGGGCCGCGAGGTGGTGCCCGAGTTCATCCAGCGGCCGGCCGCCGAGGTGGCCCGGGCGGCGCTTCGGCTGCTCAGGGACCCGGAGGCCCGGGAGGCGATGCTCCGGGGCCTCGACGAGGTGCGCTCGGCCGTGGGCGCGCCGGGGGCGGCCGGCCGGGCCGCCGACCGGATCGCCCGGTTCCTGGAGGAACGGCCGTGAGCCGCCGGCCCCTCGAACCCCCGAAGGGGCTGCGGGGAGCGGGGGACCTGAGCGCCTGGCGCCTCCTCCGGGCCCTGGGGCGGTACTTCCGGCCCCATTGGCACCGGATCGCCTTTTCGTTTGCGTGCATGGCCGTGGTGGGGGCGTCGGCCGGGGCCACGGCCTGGCTCGTGAAACCGGTTCTCGACGACATCTTCATCCACCACGACGCCTTCAAGCTCAAGGTCCTGCCGCTCGCCGTGCTCGCCCTCTACGCGGTGAAGGGGGTGTGCCGCTATCTCCAGTCCTACACCATGCGCTGGGTGGGGGAGACCGTGATCCTCGCCATGCGCGACGACATGCTCACCCACCTCCAGTACCGCGAGTTCGCGTTCCACGAGAAGAACCCCACCGGCGCCCTGATCGCCCGGGTCACGAGCGACGTCGGGCTCATGCAGCGGGCCATCCCCGACCTGATCCAGCTCCTGCGGCAGGCGGTGACCGCCGCGGGCCTGGTGGTGGTGCTGTTCACCCGGGATCCCCGGCTCGCCGCGATCGCCCTGGTGGTGGCCCCGCTTGCGGCCCTGCCCATGAAGCGCATCAGCCACCTGGTGCGGCGCTACACCCGGAAGGGTCAGGAGCGGGTGGGGGATCTCTCCAACGTGCTCCAGGAGTCGTTCTCCGGGATCGAGGTGGTCAAGTCCTTCGGGTGCGAGGAGCGCCAGATCGACCGGTTTCACCACGAGGGCGAGCGGCTCCGGCGGGTGAGCCTCAAGCGGGCGCGGCTCAACGAGGCCACGGCGCCGCTCCTGGAGTTCCTGGGGGCGGTGGCGGCCGCGGCCATCATCTGGTACGGCGGGAGCCGGGTGCTCGCCGGGGCCTCGACCCCGGGGGAGTTCTTCAGCTTCCTCACGGCGCTGTTCATGCTCTACGATCCCCTGAAACGGGCCGGAAAGCTCAACAACTCGGTCCAGACGGCGCTCGCCGCGGCGGAACGGGTGTTCGGGGTCATGGCCGAACCCCTGCCGCCCTGCGAGCGCGGCGGGGACGTGGAGCTCGAGCCTCCGGTGGAGGAGGTGGAGTACGACGGGGTGCGGTTCGCCTACGACCCGGCCAAGGGCGAGGTGATCCGGGGGGTGAGCTTCCGGGCCCGGCGGGGCCAGGTGGTGGCCCTGGTGGGGGCGAGCGGATCGGGGAAATCCACGCTGTTGAAGCTTCTGCCGCGGTTCTACGACCCCACGGCCGGCGCGATCCGGATCAACGGCCGGGACATCCGGGAGTACCAGATCGAGAGCCTGCGCCGGGCCATCGCCGTGGTCACCCAGAACACGTTCCTGTTCAACGACACGGTGCGCCAGAACCTCCTGGTGGGCCGGCCCACCGCGACCGACGAGGAGGTGGAGGCCGCGGCCCGGGCCGCCCACGCCCACGAGTTCATCCAGGCCCTGCCCCAGGGCTACGACACCGTGGTGGGGGAGCGGGGGGATCTGCTGAGCGGGGGCCAGAAGCAGCGGCTCGCCATCGCCCGGGCCATCCTGAAGGACGCCCCGATCCTCATCCTCGACGAGGCCACGAGCGCGTTGGACTCCGAGTCGGAGGCCGAGGTCCAGGCGGCCATGGAGGCCCTCATGGCCAACCGCACCACCTTCGTGATCGCCCACCGGCTGTCCACGGTGCGCCACGCCGACCTCATCCTGGTGCTCCGGGACGGCGAGGTGGTGGAGCGCGGCACCCACGACGAGCTCCTGGCCCGGGGGGGCGAGTACGCCCGGCTGTGCCGGCTCCAGTTCGGGGGGGAGGCGGGGTGACCCCGCGGGCCCTGCGCTGGGCCGTGGCGGCCGGAACGGCGTACCTCGGGCTCGTGGGCCGGACCACGAGGTACCGGGTCACCGGGTTCGACGAGGCGAACCGGCTCCGGCGGGAGGGCCCGGTGGTGTGGGTGTTCTGGCACAACCGGCTCCTGGGCCCGCTGGTGCCCTACCGGGATCAGGGGGTCGGGGTCGTCATCAGCCGGAGTTCCGACGGCGAGCTCATCAGCCGAATCGTGGAGCGGTTCGGGTACGTGCCGATCCGGGGATCGTCGTCCCGAGGGGGCTCGGCGGCGCTCCGGGGCGTCCTCCGGCACCTGGCCTCGGGCCGGGACGTGGCCCTGACGCCCGATGGGCCCCGGGGCCCCCGGTACCGGGTGCAGCCGGGCGCGGCCGCGGCCGCCGTACGGGGGGGGGTGCCCCTGGTGCCGGTGGGCGCCGCGTTCTCCAGGCGGTGGGTCGCCCCCTCCTGGGACCGGTTCCAGGTGCCCCTTCCCTTCGGCCGGACGGAGATCGTGATGGGGCCGCCCCTGCGGTTCGGCCGGGGCGACGACCTGGCCGCGGTGTGCGAGGAGATCCGCCGGGCGCTCGACCGGGTCACGGCCCGGGCCGACGCCCGGGTGGGGTGGGTGCCGCCGTGACCGGGTGGGTGTGGCTCTACCGGGGGCTCGGCACGGCCGGGCTGGCGGCCGCCGCGCCGGCGCTCGCCCTCAAGGCCCGCCGCGACCCCCGGTTCCGCACGGGCTGGGGGGACCGGCTGGCCCTGCGGGGCGAAGTGCCCCGGAGGGCCGTGTGGGTCCACGGCGCGAGCGTGGGGGAGCTCCGGGCCGCGGCGCCCCTGGTGCGGGCCCTGGGGGAGCGGGGGCTGCGGCTCCTCGTCACGGCCACGAGCCCGGCCGGGGCCCAGGTGGCCCGGGAGCTCGCGGCCGGCCGGGGCGCGGGGCGGCTCCTGCCCCTGGATCCCCTGCCCTGGCTCGGGGCGTGGGTGGCCCGGCTGCGGCCCCGGGCCCTGGTGCTCGTGGAGACCGAGCTCTGGCCCGGGCTCCTCTACGCGGCCCGTGGCCGGGGCGTTCCGCTTCTGCTCGTGAACGCCCGGCTCTCGGATCGGGCGTTTCCCCGGTACCGGCTGGCGCGGCCCCTTCTGCGGCCCGTGCTCGGCTGGTTCGGCCGGATCCAGGCCCAGTCGGCCGAGCACGCCCGGCGGTTCGCCGCGCTGGGGGCCCCGGCCGACCGGCTCGAGGTGGGGGGAAATCTCAAATTCGACCTGGCCGAGCCCGACCCGGACCATCCGGGAACCCGGGCGCTGCGGGCCGCCCGGGAGGCCGGCTGGGCCGTGGTGGTGGCCGGCTCCACCCACCCGGGGGAGGTGGGGCCCTTGGCCCGGGCCGTCGTGGCCCTGGGCGAGGGGGGGCTCCGGCCCGGGTTCGTGGTGGCCCCCCGGCACCTCGAGCGGATCGCCGCGGCCGAGGAGGAGCTCCGGGCCGCCGGGTTTCGGCCGGTCCGGTGGGCCGCCTTCGAGGCCTCGGGCCGGCCCGCGGCCGACGCGTTCGCCGCGGGGGAGGCCCTGGTGGTGGACCGGATGGGGTGGCTCTCCCACCTCTACGGGGGCGCCGCCGCCGCGTTCGTGGGCGGGACCCTCGTGCCGGTGGGGGGCCACAACCCCCTGGAGGCCCTGGTGTGGGGCGTTCCGGTGGTCGTGGGGCCCCATACCGGGAACATCCGGGATCTCCTGGCCGAGCTCCGGCCCGAGGGGCTCTGCGCCGAGGTGGACGGCCCGGCGGGGCTCGAGGGGGCTTTGGCGAGGCTTTTGGCGGACGCGGACGGGGCCGCCCGGGTGCGCGAGGCGGCCCGGGCGCTCTT
>CAZUYO010000118.1:0-8563 GCA_964624725.1 uncultured Thermodesulfobacteriota bacterium | reverse complement strand
GGATGCGGGCGACGGACCGGATGGCCCAACCGGGCCATCCCGATTCACCATTCACCCTTCACGATTCCCGATCCCTCAGCCCTTCACAGATCGATCCCGTAGTCCTTGATCTTGTAGAGCAGGGTCCGGTGGCTGATCTCCAGGAGCCGGCTCGCCCGGCTCCGGTTGCCCCGGGTCTTCCGGAGCGCCCGGCGGATCAGCTCCTCCTCCACCCGGGCCACCACCTTCTTGATCGAGTACTCGTCGGGGCCGATGGCCGGGAAGAGCCCGTCCTGCCCCTCCTGGATCCAGGGGCTCAGGTGGTTCGCCTCGATCGCGGTGCCGTCGGCCATCACCACGGCCCGCTCGATCACGTTCTCGAGCTCCCGCACGTTGCCCGGCCAGCCGTAGCGAAGGAGCATCTCCATTCCCTCGGCGCTCACCCCGGTCACGGGTTTGCCGGTCTCCTGGGCGAACCGCTCCAGGAACCGGTTCACCAGGAGCGGGATGTCCTCGCGCCGCTCCCGGAGGGGCGGCACCAGCACCGGGATCACGCTCACCCGGTAGTAGAGGTCCTCCCGAAACCCGCCCTCGGCCACGAGCTTCTTGAGATCCACCTGGGAGGCGCTCACCACCCTGACGTCCACCGGGAGGTCCGCGGCCCCGCCCACCCGGCGCGTCACCCCGTCCTGGAGCACCCGCAGGAGCCGCACCTGGAGAAACGGGGGCAACCCGTCCACGTCTTCGAGGAACAGGGTGCCGCCCTGGGCCTGTTCGAACAGGCCGGGCCGGGCGCGGGGCACGTCGCCGAAGGCACCCGGTTCGTGGCCGAAGAGCTCCGCCTCCAGCACCGCCTCGGGCACGGCCCGGCAGTTCACCTTGAGGAACGGCCCGTCGGCCCGGCGGGAGTTGGCGTGGAGGGCCCGGGCCAACACCTCCTTGCCGGTGCCGGCCTCCCCCACCAGGAGCACGCTCGTGCGGTAGTCGGCCACCTTGGCCAACAGTTCCAGCACGGCCTGCATCCGGGGGCTCCGGGCCACCAGGTTCTCGAACCGGTATTCGCGCCGGATCGCCTCCTTGAGGGCCCGGTTCTCCCGCAGGAGCCGTTCGCGCTCCTCGGCCTTCTTGAGGGTGAGGAGCACCTCGTCCGTCTTGAACGGCTTCGAGATGTAGTCGTAGGCGCCGAGCTTCAGGGCCTCCAGGGCGGTGTCCACCGTGCCGTAGGCCGACATCATGACGATGGTGGAGGTGCACCCCCGGGCCCGCGCCTTCCGGAGGAACTCCAGGCCGTCCACCCGGGGCATCTTGATGTCGCACAACACGAAATCGAACGCGTCGGCGCCCTGCTCGTCCAGCAGATCGAGGGCCTCCTGGCCGTCGGCCGCCTCGGTGACGGTGTAGCCCTCGTCCGCCAAGATCGCCGCGAGGGTTTCCCGGACGATGGCCTCGTCGTCCACGATGAGAAGCGTGTGGGTCACGATCGTTTCTCCCGCCTGGCGATGGGTCAGCCCAAAAGCCCCAGGTACCATCCCACGAGTTCCGGCCCGGCGTAAAGGTACAGCGCGGCCCCCAGGCACAGAAACGGGCCGTAGGGCACCTCCAGCCGGAGCCCGCCGCCCCGGCCGAGGCCCCCGGCCACCCCCACCGCCGCGCCCACCAGCGAACTCACGAACACCGTGAAGAGCACGGCCTGCCACCCCAGGAACGCGCCCACGGCGCCGAGAAACTTGACGTCCCCGAGCCCCATGCCCTCCCGGCCGGTGACCGCCCGGTACCCCAGGGCCACGGCCAGAAGGAGCCCCGCCCCCAGGCCGGCCCCCAGGAGGCTCTGGACCGGCCCGAGCCCGGTCACGAACGAGGCGGCGAACCCGGCCGCGATGCCCCCGAGGCTCAGGGAATCGGGGATGATCTTGTGATCCAGGTCGATGAAGGTCACGGCCACGAGCCCGGCCACGAACACGAAATAGGGCCCGAAGGCCCACGCGGGCCCCACCCGGAGCCACAGGAGCGCCGAGAGCGCGGCCGTCAGGGCCTCCACCAAGGGGTACCGGGGCGAGATGGGGGCCCCGCAGTCCCGGCACCGGCCCCGGAGCACGAGGTAGCTCAGGATCGGCACGTTGTCCCAGGGCCGGACCCGGTGCCCGCACCGGGGGCAGTGGCTGGGGGGCCGCACCAGCGACTCCCCGCGGGGAAGCCGGTAGATCACAACATTTAGAAAGCTCCCCACCACGGCCCCGAGCAGGGCCGCCGCGGGGGTTCCGAACAGGGTCAGGGGGTCCAACGCGGCTCTCCAATCCGGGACGTGGCGGGGATGGATACGGGCCCGAGGGACCGGAGGCTTGCCCGATTCCCCCCGAGACGGTAGGCCCGCCGCCCCCGGTCCCGCCGGGGCGGCCGGCTTTGCGTTGACACCCCGGCCGCCGGGCGCCTATCTTCGTTCGTTCCGATCCGCTTTCGCAACGCGCTCCCGAGGGAGATGGACGTGCATCCCTGGAACGGCTCTTCCAACATCCTCGCCATGGCCTTCGGCTCCGGGCCCGTGGTGGGCGGCGTGCTCCTCGTGCTCGTGCTCGCCTCGGTCCTGTGCTGGGGCATCATCCTCTACAAGTTCTGGGTCCTCCGCCAGGCGGCGCGCCAGAGCCGGGACTTCCTGGAGATCTTCTGGGGCGGGAACCGGTTCGAGGCGATCCTGGCCGCCTCCCAGGACCTCACCGAAAGCCCCCTGGCCCAGATGTTCCGGGCAGGGTACCGGGAATGGAGGAAAACCCGCAACCGCGACGACGCCCACGACGAGGCGGGGGACCTGGCCCCCCACCTCGGCCGTCTGGAGACGATCCAGCGGACCCTGCGGCTCGTGGCCGACGGCGAGATCACCCGGCTCGAGCGCATGCTGGTGTTCCTCGCCACCGTGGCGAGCGCCGGGCCGTTCGTGGGGCTGTTCGGCACGGTCTGGGGCATCATGGACTCGTTCCACCAGATCGGGGTCATGGGCACCGCCAACCTGGCCGTGGTGGCGCCGGGGATCTCCGAGGCGCTGATCGCCACGGCCACGGGGCTCGCGGCCGCGATCCCGGCGGTGGTGGCGTACAACTATTTCAACAACGCGATCAAGGTGCTGGCCACCGAGATGGAGGCCTTCTCGAGCGAGTTCTTGAACATCGTGACCCACCACCAGGCCGCGAGGGGGACCCCGTGAACGCGCCCGCGCCCGGGGGCCGCACCGCCCGCACCCACCTGGCCGAGATCAACGTCACGCCGCTCGTGGACGTGATGCTCGTCCTGCTCATCATCTTCATGGTCACCGCCCCCATGATCCAGCAGGGGGTGGACGTGAACCTGCCCCAGGTGGTGGCCACGGAACTGCCCGCCCAGACCGACCTCATGGTGATCTCGGTGGACCGGTCGGGGCGGGTGTTCCTGGGAAACAGCCCGGTTCCGCTCGAGACCCTGGCCGAGAAGCTCGAGGCCATCTACCGCCGCAAGGGCGCGAAGGAGGCGTTCCTCCGGGCCGACCGGGACGTGCCCTACGGGGTGGTCGTGCGGGTGATGGCCGAGGCCAAGCGGGCCGGCATCGAGCGGCTCGGCATGATCACGGAGCCCCCGCGAGAGCCGTGAGAATCCACCGGTACCACGGCCTGTTCGGCGACCGCCGGGACCAGGGGGTGTGGAAGGCCCTGGGGGTGTCCCTCGTGCTCCACGCCGCCCTGTTCCTGGCCTTCGGCCGGTTCCACATCCGGCCCGTGGACCGCACCTTCTACGCCCCGATCCACGTGGTGAATCTCGTGGAGCGGCCCGGGCCCAAAGGGGCGGGGGGCGGACCCGCGGCCCCCCGCCCGAAACCGAAATCCGCCCCGAAGCCGAAGCCCCAGGCGCCGGCCCCCAAGCCCGCGGCCAAGGCCCCGCCCAAGCCGGCGCCGAAGCCCAAACCGGCGGCGAAATCCCCGGCAAAACCGGTCCCCCTGAAGACGGCCGCGGCGGTCCCCGCCGAGCCGGCGCCCCGCCCCGCCCCGGCGGCGGAGCCCAACCCCGAGGCCCTCGAGCGAAAGATCGCGGAGCGCATCGCCGCCCTGCGGGCCAAACACGGCGATCCGCTGGCCTCCGGCCCGGCCGGCCCCTCGACGGAGCTCGGGGAGCGCCGGGTGGACCAGGCCGTCGAGGCCATCCGCAGGCGGCTCGACGCCGCCTCGGCCCAGGGGCCGGGAGGCTCGGGCGCGACGGGGCTTTCGGGCCGGCGCTCGGCCCTCGAGGAGGTCCGGCTCCGGGCCTACTACAACCGCCTGTGGGACCGGGTGAACGAGCACTGGGCCATCCCCCCGGGCCTCAAGGGCCGGGACCTCTCCGTGATCGTCTCGGTGGTGCTCGACCGCGCGGGCCGGATCCAGCGCCTGGTGGTGGAGGAGTCCTCCGGGAGCGACGCCTTCGACCGGGCGGCCCTGGCCGCCCTGGAGCGGGCCCAGCCGCTTCCGCCCATCCCCGACGAGGTGGCCGATGACACCCTGGAAGTGGGGTTCCGGTTCCACGGCGAGTAGGCTCCTCGCGGTGGGGCTGCTGCTGGCGGCCGCGTGCGCCGGGCCCCCGCCCCCCGGCGCCTACCGGGTCAAGGGCCGGACCTACCGGCCGCTCCCCACGGCCCGGGGGTATGTGGCCGAAGGGCTGGCCTCGTGGTATGGTCCGGGGTTCCACGGCCGTCCCACCGCCAGCGGGGAGATCTACGACATGTACGCGCCCACGGCCGCCCACCGCACCCTCCCCCTGGGCACCCGGGTCCGGGTGACGAACCTGGAGAACGGCCGGTCGGCCGTGGCCCGCATCAACGACCGGGGCCCCTTCGTGGACGGCCGGATCATCGACCTCTCGTACCGGCTGGCCCAGGACCTGGGGATGGCCGAGGCCGGGGTGGCCCGGGTCCGGGTGGAGGCCCTCGACGGCGTCACGGACCGGACGGGGCCGTTCGCCTGGCAGGTGGGCGCGTTCACGGTGGCGGCGAACGCCCGTCGCCTCGTGGCCCAACTCGATGGCCGGGTGGGCCGGGCCTGGACCGAGCGGTTCGACCGGGGGGACGCCGTGTTCCACCGGGTGCGGGTGGGCCCCTTCGGCACCCGGGAGGAGGCCGACCGGGTCCTGGGAGAACTGCGGGCCCTCGGGCTTCGCCCCTTTCTCGTGCGGATCGACCCATGACCCCTGCGCCCCTTCGCCTTCTCCTCGTGGACGACCAGGCGGACCACCGGCTGCTCCTGCGGGCGAACCTCGAGGAGCAGGACCCGGAGCTCGGGTTCGCGGAGGCCGGGTCGGTGGAGGAGGCCCTCGGCCACCTCCGGGACCGGGGGGCCGACGTGGTGCTGTGCGACTTCTGGCTGGGGGGCGAGACGGGGCTCGATCTCCTGCGCCGGGCCCGGGCCGAGGGGATCTCGGCCCCGTTTCTCCTGGTCACGAACCACGGCAGCGAGGAGCTCGCCCGCCAGTCGTTCCTGGAGGGGGTGGCCGACTACGTGACCAAGGAGGTGGCCCTCCGGAACCCGGCCGACCTGGCCCGCCGGATCCGCCGCACCGCCGAAAAGGCCCGGCTGGCCGCGGAGCGGCACCGGGCCGAGGTGCTGCTCGAAAGCTTCCTCACCAACAACCCCTTCGCCATCCTGATCCTGGACGAGGACGGCCAGCCGATCCGCTGGAACCCGGCCCTGGAGCGCATGGAGTCCCACCCCGAGGACCTGGAGCGCCTGCGGCGCTACCGGCCCTTCGAGGACCCCCAACTGGCCGAGGCCGGGGTGCGCCGCCTCCTCGAACGGGCCCGGGGGGGCGAGTGGGTGGAGATCCCCCCGTTTCCCTGGGATCCCGTGCGGGCCGGCCTCCAGGGCCCGGTGCGGATCCTGAGCGGGGTGGCGTTCCCGGTGACCGTCGCGCCCGGCGAGACCTACCTGTGCGTCATGATTCAGGACGTCACCCTGGCCGAGACGGCCCGCCGGGAGCGCGACGAGTACGCCGCGGTGCTGGCGAGCCTGCTGAACGCCTCGCCCGCGGCCATCGTGTTCGTGGACGTGGAGGGCCGGGTCCGGTTCGCCAACCGGTGGATCGAAACCTTCCTCGGGGTGGACCCCAAACCCTTCGTGGGCCGGCCCTACGCCGAGCTCGCCGAGGCCCTCAGCCGAAGCCTCGCCGACCCCCGGGGCATCCTCCAGCACCCGGCCGACCCCGAGGCCTGTTCCCTCGACTCCTGGAGCGAGGCCGTCGAGGTGGCCCGGCCCGAGCGGCGGCATCTCGTACGCACCGTGGGGCCGGTGCGCGGCCCGGGGGGGCGGTACCTCGGGTGCATCGAGGTCTTCATCGACGAAACCGGGGCCATCGAGCGCCAGCGGCTCCTGGAGGAGCGAAACCGGGAGCTCGACGCCTTCGCCTCGCGGCTCGCCCACGACCTCAAAACCCCTCTGGTGAGCCTCAAGGGGTTCGCCGATCTCCTGGCCCGCTCGGCCGGCCCCGGGCTCGACGAGCGCCACCGCATGTTCCTCGAGCGCATCCGGACCTCGGCCGACCTCCTGAACGAGATGGTGGACGGACTGCGGGAGCTCTCGCGGGCGAGCCGGCCGGCCGGGGAGCTCCACGACCTCGACCCCCTGCCCCTCGTGAAGCTCGCGGCCGAGCACCTCGCGGCGGAAGCCGACGAGGCCGGGGTCCGGATCGAGCTCCCCGAGAGCGTCCCCCTGATCCGGTGCGAGCGGGCGAAGCTCTTCCAGATCGTCCAGAACCTCCTGGCCAACGCCATCCGCTACGCCGATCCCTCCA
This sequence comes from uncultured Thermodesulfobacteriota bacterium, assembly GCA_964624725.1. Classification (GTDB taxonomy): domain Bacteria; phylum Desulfobacterota; class Deferrisomatia; order Deferrisomatales; family Deferrisomataceae; genus Deferrisoma. The sequence continues at coordinate 1,807 of CAZUYO010000118.1, read as the reverse complement.
AACCGGACCGGTGGGCCCGGATTTCGTTCGAGTCCCGGGGCGACCGGGTGGTCCTGGAGGTGGCCGACAACGGCCGGGGCATCGACCCCGAGGACCTCCCCCACCTGTTCGAGCCGTTCCGGCGGGGGAAATCCGCGGGCCAGACCCCGGGGATGGGGCTGGGGCTCGCGCTCACCCACCGCCTGGCCCAGGCCTGCGGGGCCGGGATGGAGGTGCTCTCGAGGCCGGGCGACGGGGCCCGATTTCGGGTGTCGTTTCCGGCGGCGTCGGCGGCCCCTGCCTCGCCCGCGGCATAGGGGAGCGGGCCATGGCGCAGACGGGCACGGCGCCCGACCGGGGCGGACCGCGGAGCATCCGGGACCTCTGGGAGGCCCCGGCCGAGGAGCGGCACCGGGCCCTGGCCCGGGTGGTGCCCGAACCGCTGCTCCGCCACTACCGGCTTGCGCTGCCGGTGCGATGGTCTGAGGGCCCCGAGGGGAGGTTCCGATGCCTCGAGGTTCCCGGGGAAAGCGCCGTGCGCATCGAGGTGTGGCCGGAGGCAGAATGTGAAGACCCGGCCCTAATCCTCGAGCTCACGGATACCTACATGGGCCACCTGGAGGCTTCGTGGATCGTGATCAACGACATCCACGGCCCCCGGTTCCACGTGGATCGGGACCCGAAGGGCAACCCGATCCCCCTGGGCTCGACGGTGCGCAACCTCCGGGAGGAGATCCGGGCGCTGGCGGCCGGCCTCGCCCCGAACCAGGTGCGGCCGGGGCTGCGGATGTTCCGGCACCTCATCGCGAACGTCGAGGCGTTCTGCCGGCTCCTCGGCGTCGAGATCCTCTACGTGGCGCCCCTGGCGTACCACAACGCCATCAAATACGAGCAGTACGGGTTCACCTACGCCTCGGGCCAGGAGGACATGGACTGGATCCACCGGCAGTTTCTGCCCGGCGGCGTGCTCCGCGCCCGCATGGACGGATCCCGGCCGTTTCGGATGCCCTGGATGGCCGACACGATCCGGGGCCGGTCGTGGGCGATCCACGACGGGGTGCTGGGCCGGCGCTGGATGGCCCCCCAGATGTACAAGTTCGTCGGCCGCGATTTCTCGACTCGCACGTTCCCCAACGCGGTATGGTGATCGGGGCGGGCTAGGCGGCCAGGCAGCTCGGCGGCTTGGCGGCTGAGGAGCGCGCGATCCGAACGGTGCGGGGTGCTCCAAACACCAACGGAAGTATCGTCAGATCCCCGCCGTTGCTACGGAAACCCGCTGGTGGGGTGCCGCACTCGCACCCGGCCGGACCCAGTCCCCCGCCCGCCTCAGGCAATGCTTTTGAAGGTGGTCGTGCAAAGACGGGCATTTGTCGGCGACCGACCGCACGGGCGGGGCCAGGGGTTGCGCCGGACCCGCAGCCGTCGGGGAAGTCGCCGCCCAACCGCCTAGCCGCCAGCCGCCCAGCCCCCAGAGAACCGCCATGCCCGACTACCCCTACGTGTACGGCACCGGAGCCCCCCGGCCCGTGGAGCCCGGGGGCACACGGATCCGGGTGTTCCGCCGGCGCCGCGAGGAGCGGGGGGAAGAAGGCGGCGAAGGGGCCGCGGACCGCTGGGTGGCCTGGGAGGAGGCCCTGGCCCAAGCGGTGGAGGAGCTTAACCGCGACCTCGAGGCCCAAGGGTCCGGGGTGCGGGTGCACCTCGCCGAGGAGGAGGGCTCCCTCTTCCTGACCCTGTCGGGGCTCCCCGGGGCCCTGCCCTCTCCCCTGCCCGCCGCCCCCCTCGACCCCGCGGACCTGCCCCGCTGGTTCGCCCGCCTCCGTTCCCA
>CAZUYO010000117.1:5487-8576 GCA_964624725.1 uncultured Thermodesulfobacteriota bacterium | reverse complement strand
CCCGGCCGCGCGGCCATCAGAGATCCGTGAACTCGCTCGCGGTGTCCGGCGTGTCCACGATGTGGCTCGGGGTTTCCTCCTCCGGGGCCCCGGGCAGGAGGAGGTGCAGGAGCACGCCCACGACGCCGCTCAGCCCGATGCCGCCGAGCTTGAACGTGCCCGCCTCGAGGGTTGCGCCGCCGATGCCGACCACGAGGACGATCGCGATGATGGCGAGGTTGCGGGTGGCGTTCAGGTTCGGCCGGGCCGAAACCAGGGTGCGCACGCCCACGGCCGCGATCATGCCGAACAGGAGAATCAGGATGCCGCCCATGACCGGCACGGGCACGGTCTTGAGGAGCGCCCCGAGTTTGCCCACGAACGCGAGCACGATGGCCGCGACGGCCGCGATCGCCATCAGACGCGGCTTGAACACCTTGATGAGCGCGAGCGCGCCGGTCACCTCGGAGTAGGTGGTGTTGGGGGGGCCGCCGAACAGCGCCGCCACCGACGTGGCCAGCCCGTCGGAGAACATGGTGCGGTGGATGCCGGGATCGAGGTGGTAGTCCCGGCCGGCCACCTTGCCCACGGCGAAGATGTCGCCGACGTGCTCGATCATGGGGGCGATGGCCACCGGCAGCATGAACAGCATGGCCTCCCAGCGGAACTCCGGAAACGTGAAGTCGGGTACGGCGAACCAGGCGGCCTCCCGGACCGGGGTGAAATCCACGTGGCCGGTGAGGAGGGCGGCCACGTACCCCACGGCGGCGGCCACGAGGATCGGGATCAGGGCCAACAGTCCGCGGCCCCACACCGCGACGACGACGGCGACCACCAGGCTCAGGAGGGCCAGGGGCCAGTTCTTGCTCGACATGTCCACCGCAACCGGCGCGAGCGCCAACCCGATGTTCATGATGACCGGGCCCACCACCACCGAGGGCAGCACCCGGTCGATGAACTCCACCCCCTTTGCCCGGATCACCTGGCTCATGACCATGTGCACGAACCCGGCCGCGAACAGGCCTCCCAGGGCCACCGGGATGCCCCACTCCTTGGCGGCGATCTGGATCGGGGCGATGAACGCGAAGGAGCTCGCCAGGAACACCGGCACCTTGCGCTGGGTGATGAAGTAGAAGATCAGGGTGCCCACCCCGGCGGTGAAGAGCGCCACCGACGGGTCCAGCCCCGTCAAGAGCGGCACCAGCGTGAGGGCCCCGAAGGCCACGAACAGCATCTGTACGCCGAGGATCACGTCCCGAAGCATGGCGTCCTCCGTGAAGGGAAGGGGGCGGGTCTACTTCGTTCCGAACAGGCGGTCGCCGGCGTCGCCGAGGCCGGGCAGGATGTAGCCCTGGTCGTTCAGGCGCTCGTCGAGGCTGGCCGCGAACACCTCCACGTCGGGGTGGTGGCGCTCCACGTTCGCCACCCCCTCGGGCGCGGCCACGAGGCAGATCGCCCGCAGGTCGGTGCACCCGGCCTCCTTGAGCATGTCGATCGTGGCGATCAGGGAGTTCCCGGTGGCGAGCATGGGGTCGAGGATCACGGCGAGCCGTTCGGCCAGGTCCTGGGAAAGCTTGCGGTAGTACCGCACGGGCTCCAGGGTCTCCTCGTTGCGGTAGAGCCCCACCACGTTGACCCGGGCGGCCGGGATGAGGTCGAGCACCCCCTGGAGCATGCCGATGCCGGCCCGGAGGATCGGCACCACCGCGACCTTCTTGCCGGAGAGTTTCTCCACCTCCACCGGCCCGGCCCAGCCCTCCACCGTGATCCGCTCCATCTCCAGGTTCCGGAACGCCTCGTAGGTCAGGAGGTTCGTGATTTCCCGGGTGAGGTCCCGGAACTTCGAGGTGCTGGTGTCCGAGCGGCGAAGGATTCCCAGTTTGTGGCGGATGAGGGGGTGGTCGACGACGTGGAACGGCATGGGACCTCCTTTCTGGCTGGGCGGTTGGGGGTTCGGCCTCCGGGCCGCCGGGCCTTCGGGTTTGGCGGCGGCAAACTATCACAGGGAGGGGGTCCGGCCAAGGGGTAAAGGGGAGCGGGCGAGCGGCCGAAACGAGGGGGGAGATCACCCGTGGGAAGGAGGGGTCGGGTATGTGGCGGTGGATCAAGCGGTGGCTGTTCGGAACGGGGAAGGAACCGGAGGCCCGGGGCCCGGCGGCCCCTCCGCCCCGGGCAAGGGGGGCGGCCCCCCGGGCCGAACCCCCGAAGGAAGAGGGGACCGGGCCCGCCGCCGAAGCGGTGGGGTTTCTCAGGTTCCTCGACGACCCCCCGGACGCGGTGGCCCTGCACGACCTGGGGGGAGACGACCGCCGGTTCCTCGCGGGCGTGCTCAAACTGGTGCACGAAAAGCGCCTCGAGGTCCCGGTGCTGCCCCGGGCGGCGGTGGAGGTGTCGCGGCTCCTGGCCGAGGGGGACCCGCCGGTGGGGCGGTACGTCGAGGTGCTCGAGCAGGACCCCTCCCTCAGCCTGGAGGTCCTCCGGGCGGCGAACAGCGCCTTCTACGGATTCCGGACGCCGGCCAAGGGCGTGCGGGACGCGGTGATCCGCCTGGGGCTTCACCCCGTGCGCGGCCTCCTGATCACGGCCCACCTGAGGGCCCGGGTGCTCAACGCGGGCCCGTTTCGCCGCCACGCCGGGTGGCTCAACGATCTATCGCTCGCGCTCGGCCGGGTGTTCCGGTCGCTCGCGCAAGATCTCGGCCTCGACCCGGAAGAGGCGGCCACCCGGGGCCTCCTGTTCCACGTGGAGCACTTCATCATTCTCGGGGCCCTCGGGGCGGTCCAGACGGCCGTCCGCCGGCAACTGGCCCCCTCGGACGTGGCCCTGGCCGAGGCGTTCCGGCGGTGCGGGGACCGGGTGCGGGAGCTCGCCGCCCGGGCCTGGGATCTGCCGGTGCTCCTGCCGACGCCCGAGTTGGACGCGAGCCTGCGGTCCGTGCGGCGGGCCGTCGTGCGGTCGTGGGCGGGGGAGGACCCGGGGGAGGTTCCGGGGTTGGACCCGGGGCGGTTCGGCGAGGCGCTCGAGAGGGTCAGGCCCGGTTAGCGCGGCGGGCCCCAACGAACCTCCACGAAGCACCCCGAACGTACCTTCGTGGCGCGGGCGGCGGCCGC
>CAZUYO010000117.1:0-5387 GCA_964624725.1 uncultured Thermodesulfobacteriota bacterium | reverse complement strand
GTGATGCCCCCGGGTTCCGGGGTGCCGGTGCCGGGGAGGTGGGCCGGGTCGAACACGTCCAGGTCCACCGTGAGGTACAGGGGGCCGCCCGCGCGGTCGAGGGCGCGCCGGACCCCTTCGGGATCGGCCGGGAACAGGGTTCCGTGCTCCCGCATCCATCCGAACTCCTCCCGGGTGCCCGAGCGGATCCCGAACTGGGCCACCCGTTCGGGCGGCAGGAGGTCGAGGCAGCGGCGCACCGCGCAGGCGTGGGAACGGGCCTCGCCCAGGTACTCGGGCCTGAGATCGGCGTGGGCGTCGAACTGGAGCACCGCGAGGTCCGGGTGCCGTTCCAGGTGGGCCGCCACCAGGGGCGGGGTCACGGAGTGCTCGCCCCCAAGGGCGAGAAGGCGGGTGCCCGTCGCCAGGACCTCCCGGGCCGCCTCCCCGATCTCGGCCCAGGGATCGGGCCCGGCCAGGTCCAGGTCCCCCAGGTCGGCCACCTTCGTCCCGTCCAGGTCGAGGTCCAGGGCCGGGGAGTAGGTTTCCAGCACCCAGGAGGCCTCCCGGATCGCCCCCGGGCCGAACCGGGCGCCGGGCCGGAACGAGCAGGTGCCGTCGAAGGGGAGCCCCAAAAGCGAAAAGGGCGCGCCCGGCGCGCCCTCGCATTCCAGATACCCCTTGGCCCGGAGGTTCATCCGCCGATCGCCTCGCGAAAGTAGGTGGGCAGGGTGAAGCAGGCGGTGTGGATCTCGGGGTTGTAGTACCGGAATCCCCCTTCCATGGCCGCGACCCGTTTCGGGTCCGGGCCGTCCAGCGGGTTGGGGCCCTTGCTCGCGAACCCGAAGGACCAGGCCCCTCCGGGATAGGTGGGCACCGAGGCGATGTAGGGCCGGACCCAGGGGAACGACGCCTTCAGGTTCCCCAGGATGTCCCGGATCTCCTTCCCGTCGAAAAACACCGACCCGATCTGGGCCGTGAGGAGGCCCTGGTCCCTCAGGGCCCGGTGGCAGTCGGCGTAAAAGGACTTGCTGAACAGCCCCACGGCCGGGCCGATGGGGTCGGTGGAGTCCACGATCACCACGTCGTACTGCCCGGCTTTGCCCTTCACGAATTCGATCCCGTCCTCGTAGTGGATCGTGAGCCGGGGGTCGTCGAGCGAGCAGGTGAGGGTGGGGAAGTACTCTTTGCACACCTCCACCACCTTCTCGTCCAGTTCCACCATGTCCACCCGTTCCACCGTGGGGTGCCGCAGCACCTCCCGGGCGCTTCCGCCGTCGCCGCCGCCGATGATGAGCACCGAACGGGGGTTCGGGTGGGTGAAGAGCGGCACGTGCACGAGCATGTCGTGGTAGATGAACTCGTCCTTCTCGGTCAGCATGAAGATGCCGTCCAGAAGAAGCACCTTGCCCATGAGGGCCGTGTCCACGACGTCGATCTTCTGGTACCGGCTTTCCCCCGTGTAGGGGTATCCGGTCACCCGGACCCCGATGGCGTAGCCCTCCTTGTGGACCTCCCGAAACCAAAGGTCAACCGGTTGCGTCATTTCTCTTTCTCCCACAGCACGACGCCGGCGAACGCGGCGCCCTTGTTTTCCACCTTGTGTTCCGCCTCGGCCGTGACGATCTCCCGGACCGCCAGGCCCCTCGTTTTCATGCCCTCCCGGGCCATCCGGGTCACGATCTCCCGGGTGATGTCGGCGCGGCCGTACGCCGAGTACTCCATGATCAGTCCGGGCTGGGCCGGATCCTCCGGGATCGCCACCGCGACCGCCGCCGAGACGACCTCCCCGGGCACCGAGCAGGTGATGGCGGCATAGGCCACCGGCACCAGGGCCCCGGGCGGAAGCCGCGCGGGCTCCATGGGTTGGCACCCCGGCGGGAGGATGCTCGACATCTTGACCAGGTTCGTGTTCCCGATCCCGGCGTCCAGGAGCGCCGCGTCAAAGGCGTTGAGCTCCATGTAGCCCTCGGCGTCGCCCGACACCAGGAAGTAGTGGGTGGGGGTCCGGACGAGCATCGGGGCTTCTACACCGCGACGGCCACGGGCTTGTGGCGCAGGGGGCCGTCCACGTCCAGGACGCCCCGGGGGACCTCCCGGGTCTCGGTGCGCTCGGCCCCGAGTTTCTCGGCCAGGTACTGGTGGGCCACCCAGGGGTTCACGGAGTCGCCGCAGGTGAACAGGTCCACCGCCGCGTAGCCGTACTCGGGCCAGGTGTGGATGGCCAGGTGGCTTTCCGAGATCACCACCACCCCGCTCACGCCGTGGGGGCTGAAGTGGTGGAACACGCTCTGGACGATGGTGGCCCCGCTCACGGCGGCGGCCTCCTTCATGAACCGTTCCACGCGCTCCGTGTCGTTGAGGATCTGCGGGTCGCACCCGTAGTACTCGCCGAGGATGTGCCTGCCGAGGTTCTGGATCACCGTACTCACCTCCTCTGTGCTGGAGAAACGGCCAGCGGTACGGTCGGCCGGGTCAGAAGCTGGGGGGGCTCGCCACCCAGAGCACCTGCACCGGCCATTTGCCGGTGTTCGCGAGCCAGTGCCTCCGATCGGCCGTGTAGTAGAAGCAGTCGCCCTTGCGGGCCCGGTGCACCCTGTCGCCCAGGTGCACGTCCACCTGCCCCGCGAGGACGAACCCGAACTCCTCTCCCTCGTGCCCGTCGATCGGCTCGGTGGAGGCACCGGGCTCGAGTTCGACCAGCACGGGCTCCATGAGGTGGCGGTGGGCCCGGGGAATCAGGAAGCTCAGGAGGAACCCCTCCTCCGACTCCCCGGAGGGGACCCGGTCTTCCTTCCGGAACACCACCGGCTCCTCACGGTCGCCGTCCTCCCGGAAGAACTCCCCCAGGGTCACCCCCAGGGCGTTCAGGAGGTCCTGGAGGGTGGCGATCGACGGCGACGTTGCGTCGTTTTCGAGTTGCGAGATGAACCCTTTCGTGAGGTCGGCTCGGTTTGCCAGGTCTTCCTGGGTGAGACCGGCTTGCAGCCGAAGCCTTCGCAATTTCTCGCCAATCTTCAAAACGCAAGGCCCCTTGGGTTTAGGGTCTGTAAACCGGGAGTTTGTTTATGATCTCTAAACGCCAGGTTTATCGAGGGGGCGCATTCATACCCGAGCGAAGGGGGGAAGTCAAGGGGCTTTTCGGCCCGGGCCAAACGAAACCTCCCGGCCGCCGCGGAGCCCAGGGGCGGACGCCCAAGTTGACTTGGGCGGCACCAGGGGTTATGAAGGGCGGTCAAGGTTTCGAATCGCAGTGCACGATTCCCGGACCGGGGTTCGGCGTCGTCGGCCCCGGAGGGAGGAAAAAGCCATGGAGACGGGCGAAGCCCAACCTCCGAGTCGAACCATCCTGGCCGCGGCCGGGAAGTTCCTGGTCGCCGTTCTCGCACTCCTTCCCCTCGCCGTTTCCCTCTCCCCCGCCGACCGCGGCCCCGTGGGGGCCCCGCCGAACCGACCCGATCCCGAGTCGGGCGGACTCGTGTTGTTCGAGCCCCGCACGGTGGGCGAGTTGGTGGCGGTGCTGGACCGGGCGTGGGCCGAGGTGGAACGGGGGGAGGTTCCCAACGTGGCGCCGGCGTCCCTTCCCCCCGGACTCGACCGGCTGCCGGCGGCCCGGCGAAAGGACCTGTTCGTTCGAGCGGTGGTGCCCCACGTGGTCGCCGCGAACCAACGGGTCCGGGCGGAGCGCCGGGCGCTCACCGCGCTGGCCGAACGGCTCGAGCGGGGGGAACCGCTGACGGAGGTCGGAACGGTTTTCCTGCTCGACCTCGCCAGGCGGTACCGGGTGGAGGCCAGCGCGGCGGCGGTGCGAGCCGATCCCGCCCCCGTGGTGCGCGAGCTCCTGGTGCGGGTGGATGAGGTGCCCATCCCGTTGGCCGTGGCGCAGGCCGCGCTGGAGTCGGCGTGGGGAACCTCCCGGTTCGCGGTGGAGGGGAACGCGCTGTTCGGGCAGTGGGTGTTCCGGCGCGAGGCCGGCATGGCCCCCCGGGAACGGCCCGAGGGGGCCCGGTACGCCGTGGCGGCGTTCCCCGGACTGGGCGAGGCGGTGGAAGGGTACCTGCGCAATCTGAACACCCTTTGGGCGTACGAGGAGTTCCGGGCGCTGCGGGCCCGGGCCCGGGCGGAAGGCCGAGACCCCGATCCGCGGGAGCTCGCCTGGGGTCTGATCCGGTACTCGATCCGGAGGGAGGCCTACGTCGAGGAGGTGCTGGCCGTGATGCGGCACAACCGGCTCCACCGGTACCGCGGCGTGGAGTTGGTGCGCCTGTCGCCCGAGGCGGTGAAGCAGGCCCTGCTGGGCGTGCGCACGGCGGCCGGCGGGCGGGGGGGAAGCGCCGACGCATGAGCGGGCGCTCGACCGGGCCCGCGGTTCTGGCGTGGGTTCTCGGGACCTTGGCGGCCGTTTTGGGGCTCACGCCGGCGGGGCGGGCCGGGCCGAGCCCCGAAGAACCGGTGCGGGTGCTCCTGTACCACCGGGTGGGGGATCCCCGCTACCCGTCGACCAATGTGACCGTGGAGGCGTTCCGGGCCCAGATGGGGTGGCTTCGGGACAACGGGTTCTCCGTGGTCTCGACCCGGGATCTGGAGGCCCACCTCCTGGACGGCCGCCCCCTTCCCCCCAAACCGGTGGTCCTCCAGTTCGACGACGGGTACCGCAGCGTTCTCGAGCGGGCCTGGCCGGTCCTGCGGGAGTTCGGATACCCGTTCGCCGTGTTTCTTCCCACCCGGGCCCTCGATGACGGGTACGCCGACTATCTCACCTGGGACGAGGTGGGGAGCCTCGCCCGGGAGGGGGTGGAGTTCGGGGTGCACGGCCACCGGCACCTGCGGCTCGGGCGCCCCCGGGACGGCGAGGCTTCCGAGGAGTATCGAAGCCGGGTGCGGGAGGAGTTCGCCCGCTCGGCGGAGCGATTCCGGGCCCACGGCCTCGAGCCCCGGTGGGTCGCGTACCCGTACGGCGAGTACGGCCCTGCCGTGCTGGAGGCCTGTCGCCAGTTGGGGTTTCGGCTGGGGTTCAGCCAGGACCCCGGGGCCGTGCCGCCGGACGGGGACCCGCTTCGGATTCCCCGGTTCGCCGTGGTGGGTTCGCTGGCCGAGTTGGCGACGTTCCGGGAGCGCATGACCTACGGCGCCCTGCGGCTTCGCGACCTCGAGCCGCCCCCGGGCCCCCTCGCCGCGTCCGACGTTCCCCGGTTTGCCGGGCGCCTCGTGGAGCCCGGGCGCTACGAGCCGGGGGTCAACCTGTTCGTCAGCGAGGCCGGGCGGCTCGATGCGCGGTACGACGCCGCGACGGGCCGGTTCGAGGCGCCGGGGTTTCGGCTGACCCGGCGGATCAACCGGGTCCTCGTGTCGGCGCGGGAGCGGGCGACGGGCCGGTTCGCCCTGGCGTCCTGGCTGCTCGTGGGCCC
>CAZUYO010000116.1:0-8645 GCA_964624725.1 uncultured Thermodesulfobacteriota bacterium | reverse complement strand
TGGTCGGGACGAGAGGATTCGAACCTCCGACCCCCTGAACCCCATTCAGGTGCGCTACCAGACTGCGCCACGTCCCGACACGGTATTCGGTTGTCTCAGCCCTGCCCCAGGATCCGGAGGACCTCCTCGGCCTCGGCCCGCAACCGCGCGAGCAACTGCTTTCGGGTGCCGGACCGCGGGGCGTTGCGCTCGGTCTTCCAGATCTCCCGGAACTTGCGCTTCACCCCGCTGATGGTGAACCGCTCCTCGTAGAGGAGCTTTTTGATCAACCGGACCTTCTCGAGGTCCTGGTGGGTGTAGAGCCGTTGGTTCCCGTCGCTCTTTCGGGGGGAGAGGAACGGAAACTCGCTCTCCCAGTACCGGAGCACGTGGGGCTTGACCCCGACGATCTCCGCCACCTCCCCGATCCGGTAGTAGAGCTTCTGGGGGATCCCCCGGCTCTCCAACGCCCGCTCCTTCGCCCGGAAGGGCGCCAATCATACCAGCGAGGGCCGCCCGGTGCAACGGCCCCGGCGCGCCGTTCAGCCGTTGTTCAGGCGCTCCTTGAGCACCTGGCTCGGCTTGAAGGTGAGCACCCGGCGCTCGCGGATGGTGATGGACTCGCCGGTCTGGGGGTTCCGGCCCCGGCGGGCCGCCTTCTGGCGCACCTCGAAGTTGCCGAACCCGCTGATCTTGACCTTCTCGCCCTGCTCCAGGGCCTCCTTGATGAGCTCCAGGATGAGCCCCACCACCTCGGCGGAACGCTTCCGGCTAAAGCCCACCCGCTCGTGCAGCGCCTCCACGAGATCCGATTTCGTCATGGTTGTCCCGTCCTTTTTCACGTTCATGGAAACGATCCTCCGCCGCCTTCGTCCGCCGGGCCTACCGCAGGCGGGCCCCGGTACGCGCGGCCAACGATTCGAGAACACGGGCCTCCTCGGCCCGAACCTCCTCATCGGTCAGGGTGCGGTCGTCCGCCCGGTAGGTGAGCCGGAGCGCCAGGCTCACCAACCCCTCCGGGATCCGTTCGCCCCGGTACACGTCGAAGATCTCCACGTCCCGCACGAGGGAGGAGCCCGCCGACCACACGGCGTCCACGACGTCCTGGGCCCGGGCCCGGGCCGGGTCCACCAGGATCGCCAGATCCCGCTGCACCGCCGGATACCGAGGCAAGCCCGGAAACGCCCCGGGCTCCCGCGCGAGCCCCAGGACCGCGTCGAGGTCCACCTCGAACCCGGCCACGGGGCCCTCGAGGTCCCAGGCCCCCAGCCGACCGGGGTGGAACTCCCCCACCCATCCGAGCGCCCGCCCCTCGGCCTCGACCCGGGCCGCCCGGCCGGGGTGGAGCCAGGAGAGCTCGGGGGCCGGCACGAACCGGAGGCTGCCGAGCCCAAACCCCGTGAGCAGGGTTTCGAGGGCGCCCTTGGCGTCGAAGAAATCCACGGCCTCGTCCCCGCTCCACCAGGCCAGCGGGTCCCGGGCCCCGGCGGCCACCGCCGCGACCCGGAGGGTTTCGTCCGGCAGGGCCTCGCCCTCCCGGGGATGGAACGTGCGCCCCACCTCGAAGAGCCTCGCGGAGCGCACCTGGCGCCGCTGGTTGCGGGCCAGGCTCCGCAACAGGCCCGGCACGAGCGTCGTCCGAAGCGCCGAGGAGTCCCGCCCCAGGGGGTTCGCCAGGATCACGTGGCGACGGCGCGGGTCTTCCGCAGGAAGCCCCAGCCGGTCGTCGTCGGCCGGGTCCCCGAAGCTCAGGCACACCGCCTCGTAGTAGCCCTGGCCGGCCAGGAGGTCCCGGGCCCGGTTCGCCGCCCGCCGCCGCGCCGGCGCCGGGTCGGGCCGCATCGGCACCCGGGGAAGCGTGGTGGGGATCCGCTCGTACCCGTGGATCCGGGCCACCTCCTCGATCAGGTCCACCTCCCGCTCCAGGTCCACCCGGTGGGTGGGCACCCGCACGGTGACGGACTCCGCATCGGCCCCCTCCTCGGCCATGCCGAGGCTGGTGAGGATCGTTCGCACCTCGTCCGCCCGGATCTCGGTTCCCAGAAGGCCCCGCACCCGGTCGTACCGCAGGCGCACCCGCGCCGGCTCGTGCCGGGTCGGGTAGGCGTCGTAGACGCCCCGGGCCACGGTGCCGCCGGCCAGTTGGACGATGAGCTCGGTCGCCCGGTCGAGGGCCCGGAGGAGCCCCTCGATGTCGGTGCCCCGCTCGAAGCGGTAGGAGGCCTCGGTGCGAAGCCCGAGCCGCCGGGAGGTGCGCCGGATGTTCGAGGGCAGGAACCAGGCGCTCTCCAGGAGCACGTCGGTGGTGTCGGGCTCGACCTCGGAGTTCTCGCCCCCCATGACGCCGGCCAGGGCCACGGGCCGCTCGGCGTCGCAGATGACCAGGGTGTCGGCGTCGAGCTCGCGCTCCTGGCCGTCCAGGGTGGTGAACCGCTCGCCGTCCCGGGCCCGCTGGACCACGATGCGGCCCTCCACGAGCCGGTTCCGGTCGAAGGCGTGCAAGGGGTGCCCGAGCTCCAGGAGCACGTAGTTCGTGACGTCCACCACGTTGTTGATGGACCGCACCCCACAGGCCTCGAGGCGCCGGCGCAGCCAAAGGGGCGACGGCCCCACCCGCACGCCCCGGATCACCCGGGCCGCGTAGCGGTGGCAGAGGTCGGGGTCGCGGATCTCCACCGAGGTGAGCTCCCCGACGGCGGGCCCCTCCTCGGGCACCCGGGGCTCGGGGACCCGGAGCGCCGCGCCGGTGAGGGCCGCCACCTCCCGGGCCACCCCCACCACCGACAGGCAGTCGGGCCGGTTCGGGGTGATCTCCACCTCGATCACGGTCTCCGGGAGCCCGAGGTATTCCAGAAGATCGGCGCCCACCGGGGCGTCGGCGGGCAGGATCAGGATCCCCGAGTGGTCCTCGCCGAGGCCGAGCTCCCGCTCGGAGCACATCATGCCGTAGCTCACCTGGCCCCGGATCTTGGTCTTCTTGATCTTGAAGCCGCCGGGGAGCCGGGCCCCCACCCGGGCCAGGGCCACCTTGTCGCCCGCGGCCATGTTCGTGGCGCCGCACACGATCTCGTAGGTCTCGGCCCCGTCGGTGACCCGGCACAGGCTCAGGCGGTCGGCGTTCGGGTGGCGCCCCTTTTCCAGGATCTGGGCCACCACCACCCCCTCGATCCCCTCGCCCCGGCGCTCCACGGCGCCCACCTCGAGGCCCGCCATGGTGAGGCGCTCGGCGAGCGCCTCGGGCCCGAGGTCGAACTCCACGTACTCTTTGAGCCAGGAAACCGGAACGCGCATGGGACGCTCAGCCGAAGTGCCCGAGGAACCGAAGGTCGTTTTCGAAAAAGAGCCGGATGTCGTCGATGCCGTACTTGAGCATCGCGATCCGCTCGACCCCGAGGCCGAAGGCGAACCCCTGGACCTCCTCGGGGTCGTACCCCACGAACCCGTACACCGCCGGGTCCACCATGCCCGAGCCCAGGATCTCGAGCCAGCCCGTGCCCGAGCACACCCGACAGCCCGCCCCCCCGCACAGCACGCACTGGATGTCCACCTCGGCGCTGGGCTCGGTGAACGGGAAAAAGCTGGGACGGAACCGCACCCCCGTGTCGGGACCGTAGTACCGGTGGACGAACTCGGTGAGCACGCCCTTCAGGTCGGCGAAGGTCACGTCCCGGTCCACCAGCAGCCCCTCGATCTGGTGGAACATGGGGGAGTGGGTGACGTCGGAGTCGCACCGGTACACCTTGCCCGGGGCCACGATCTTCACCGGGGGCTTCCGGGCCTCCATGGTGCGGATCTGCACCGGGCTCGTGTGGGTGCGAAGCACCACCCCGGGGGCCACGAAGAAGGTGTCCTGCATGTCGCGGGCGGGGTGGTCGGCCGGGATGTTCAGGGCCTCGAAGTTGTAGTACTCGAGCTCCACCTCGGGCCCCTCGGCCACCGAAAACCCCATCTGGCCGAAGATCTCCAGGAGCTCCCGGACCACCCGGGTGAGCGGGTGGAGCCCGCCCCGGTGGCCCCGCCGGCCCGGCAGGGTCACGTCCACGGCCTCGGCCCGCAGCCGGCGTTCGAGCTCGGCCGCGCCCAGCGCCTCCCGGCGCTCGGCCAGGGCCGTCTCGATCGCCGCCTTGACCTCGTTGGCCACCCGGCCCACCACGGGCCGCTCGGCCGGGTCGAGCCGGCCCATGTCCTTCAGACAGGCCGTGACCTCGCCCTTGCGGCCCAGGTACCGGACGCGCAGCTCCTCCAGGGCCTGGGAGTCCGCCGCGGCGCGGATCTCGGCCAGGGCCCGGTCGGCAAGGGCTTGGAGCCGTTCGATCATGGCGGAACCGGACGGGGCGCCAGGCCGCGGGGCCTAGCGGACCTCGTCCACGAGGCGGGCGAAGTCCTCGGGGTGGCGCACCGCGAGCTCGGCGAGCATCTTGCGGTTGAGCTCCACCCCGGCCGTCTTGAGGGCGTGCGTGAGCCGGCTGTAGGAGGTGCCGTTCTGCTTGGCGGCCGCGCCGATCCGGGCGATCCACAGACGCCGGAACTCCCGCTTCCGGTTCTTGCGGTCGCGGTAGCTATAGACCCAGGCCCGGTGCAGGGTCTCGATGGCCTTCCGGAGGTGCCGGCGGCGGGCGCCGTAGTATCCGCGGGCCTGCTTCAGGATCTTCTTGCGGCGCTGGCGCGACGCAACCGAGGGACGGGAACGTGCCATGGCTTTTCTCCTTGGGTTGGCAAACGCGTCCCCGCGGCCGGTCCGGGTCGGACCCCCTATCCCCCAGGTACATGGCGGACCCGGGGATGAGGTGCGTTCCGCGGGGAACTGGAAAACGGTTCGGGACTACGCGTAGGGCAAGAGCTTTTGCATGTGCCGGGCGTGGGTGGCGTCCACGAAATCGGGCCGGCGCAGCTGGCGCTTGCGCTTGGCCTTCTTGCCGCCCAGCAGGTGACTGCGAAACGCCCGGCGGTACTTGAACTTTCCGGTGGCGGTCTTCTTGAACCGCTTGGCCGCCGCCCGGTGGGTCTTCATCTTCGGCATGGCGTCTTCCTCTCTCGCGCTTCAGGATTTCTTCGCGGCCCGGGGCGGCGGGGAGAGCAGCATGAACATGTTGCGGCCCTCCATGCGGGGGGCCTGCTCCACCTTCGCCTCGTCGCCCAACTCCTCGACCATTCGCTGCAGCTGCTGCAGGCCCCGTTCCGGCAGGGTGACCTCGCGGCCCCGGAACATGACCGTGACCTTGACCTTGTGCCCCTCGCCCAAGAACTCCCGCACCTTCTTCAGCTTGACCTGGAAGTCGTGCTCGTCGGTCTTGGGGCGGACCTTGACCTCTTTCACCTGGGTCTGGACCTGGCGCTTGCGGGCCTCCTGGGCCTTCTTGGCCTGGTGGTACTTGTACCGGCCGTAGTCCATGATCTTGCAGACCGGCGGCCGGGCTTGGGGTGCCACCTCGACCAGGTCCATGTCCATCTCTTCCGCCAGGGCCAGGGCCCGTTCGATCGGCAGAATCCCGAGTTGTGAACCGTCGGGCCCGATGGTCCGGACCTCCCGGACCCGGATCATGCGGTTGATGCGGGGTTGGTCAGCGATGGGGCACCTCCTCGGTCAGGGCGTTCAGCGTCGTTCCTCCAATCGGGGCACGGCGGCCTCCTCGGCCACCCGCTCCACGAACTCGTCCAGCGGCATGGTGGGCAGCGGATCGCCCGACCGGGGCCGCGGCGACACCGTGCCGTCGGACACCTCCCGGTCGCCCACCACCACCATGTAGGGCACCTTCTGCAGCTGCGCCTCCCGGATCTTGTACCGCAGCGTCTCGTTGCGGTCGTCCACCTCCACCCGCACCCCGCGGGCGCGCAAGAGTCCTTCCGCCTTGCGGGCGTAAGGGGCGTGACGGTCGGAGATGGGCAGGAGGACAACCTGGACCGGGGCCAGCCAGGTCGGAAACGCTCCGGCGAAATGCTCGATCAAGATCCCGATGAACCGCTCGATCGAACCCAGGATCACTCGGTGGAGCATCACCGGCCGGTGCCGCTCCCCGTCGGCCCCCACGTAGGTGAGATCGAACCGTTCCGGGAGAGTAAAATCGGCCTGGATTGTAGCACACTGCCACTTTCTGTCAAGCGCGTCGCGCAGTTTCACGTCGATCTTGGGCCCGTAAAAGGCGCCCTCCCCCTCGCAGACCCCGTAGGCCATCCCCCGGCTGCGAAGGGCCTCCTCCAGGGCCCGGGTGGCCCGCTCCCAGGCCTCGTCGTTCCCGATGGACTTCTCGGGCCGGGTGGAGAGCTCCACCTCGTACTCGAACCCGAAAAGCCCCATGACGTCCTGGACGAAATCGAGGATGCCCGAGATCTCGTCGAGCAGCTGCTCCGGGGTGCACAGGATGTGGGCGTCGTCCTGGGTGAACCCCCGCACCCGGGTGAGCCCGTGGAGCACGCCGGACTTCTCGTGCCGGTGCACGGTGCCGAGCTCGAAGTACCGCAGGGGCAGATCCCGGTAGGAGCGCACCTTGGACCGGTAGATCACCATGTGGGCGAGGCAGTTCATCGGCTTGATGCCGTAGACCTGCCCGTCCTCCACCTCGGTGAAGTACATGTTCTCCCGGTAGTTGTCGTAGTGACCCGAGCGCTCCCAGAGCTCCTTCCGGAGGATCTGGGGGCCGATCACGATCTGGTAGCCCCGCCGCAGGTGCTCCCGGCGCTCGAAGTCCTCGAGGAGGGTGCGCACCAGCGCCCCCTTGGGGTGCCAGATCACGAGCCCCGGCCCCACCTCGTCCTCGATGGAGAACAGCTCGAGCTCCCGGCCGAGCTTGCGGTGGTCGCGCTTTTTCGCCTCCTCCAGGAGCCGGAGCCGCTCGGCCAACTCCTCCTTCGTGCCGAAGGCGGTGCCGTAGATCCGCTGGAGCATGGGGTTTCGCTCGTCGCCCCGCCAGTACGCCCCGGCCACCGAGAGCAGCTTGAACACCTTGACCCGGCCCGTGGAGGGCACGTGGGGGCCCCGGCACAGATCGGCGAACTCCCCCTGCTCGTAGAGCGAGATCGTCTCCTCGTCGGGCAGATCCTCGATGAGCTCCACCTTGTAGGGCTCCCCCCGGTCCCGGAAGAACCGGATCGCCTCGTCCCGCGGCAGCTCCCGGCGCCGCACCGGGAGGTCTTCCTTGACGATCCGGGCCATCTCGGCCTCGATCTTCTCCAGGTCCTCCGGGGTGAGCGGCCGGGGGGTGTCGAGGTCGTAGTAAAAGCCGTCGGCCGTGGCCGGGCCGATGGCGAGCTTGGCATCGCCCACCACCCGCTTGACCGCCTGGGCCATGACGTGGGAGGCCGAGTGCCGGAGCACGTCGAGGCCCTCGGGGGTGTCGGGGGTGAGGATGCGAAGCCGGCAGTCCGCCGCAAGGGGCGCGGTGAGATCCACCAGCCGGCCGTCCACCTCGGCGGCCACGGCCTCCCGGGCGAGCCGTTTGCCGATCGACTCCGCCACCTCCAGGGCCGTCGTGCCGGGGGCCACCTCCTTCACGCTTCCGTCGGGCAGGGTCACCCGGATTGCCATGGCTCCAACTCCTTCGGCGCCGCGGGAACGCGCCGGCAAAAAACAAAAGGCACCGGTGGAGACCACGCGATGCCTCATCCGCGAACGAGCAAGAAGTGGTAGGCACGGGCGGGATTGAACCGCCGACCCCCTGCGTGTCGGGCAGGTGCTCTCCCACTGAGCTACGTGCCTACAAGCGGGTCTCGCTGCGTTCGGGCCGCGCAGGCGGCCGGAAGGCGCCTCTTTTACCAGCCTCCCCGCCGCGGTGTCAACGCCAAAGGGACGGCCCGTCACAGCCGCAGGACCTGGAGCGACACCTCCTTGGCGCCGCCCCCCACCCGTTGGCGCCCCACCTCGCGAAACCCCAGGGCCGCGTGGAACCTGCGAGAGGCCTCGTTGGGAGGATCCACGGTGTACTCGCAGCCCACAACCCCGGCCCCCCGCGCCGCGACCGCCCGGAAGAGATCCCCGTAGAGCAACCGCCCCACCCCGTGCCCCCTCGCCTCGGGCGCCACCACCACCCGGTCAATATAGACGAAGGTAGGATACCGGGCGGCGAACCACTCGTAGTTGGGGTTCCGGTAGGGTACCCCCTGGGGGAGAGCGAGGACGAACCCGACCACCCGCCCCGCGCTCTCGGCCACCCGGTGGTGACAGCTCAGATCGTGGAGGCGTTGGAGCCCGGCCCGGTCAAGCGGGCTCGTCACCGCGACGACGCCGCGGTTGAGCTCGAGAATGCGCGGGAAATCGGCAACATCGGCGTCTCTCACCACGGGACCGGGCATTCGCATCACCCCCGGTAGAACCGGATGCCCCGGTAGTAGCAGCAGTTGGGCTCGGAGAGGTCGTTGAAGAAGGTGCGCACCTCGCCGTCGTCGAACCGGATGCGCACCAGGGCCGGCCCGCCCTCCAGGCTCGAGGTACGAAGCTCCACCACCCGCCCCACGCCCCAGGACGTGCGATCCCGGTGGACCACGAGATCCCCCACTTTCAGAAAGAGGCGTTTCGGCATCTCGATTCCAAATGACTTCGGCTAGGCGGCTGGGCTGCTTGGCAGCCAGGCGGTTAGGAACCTTCGGGATTCCAGCGTCATCGCGCCGGCCAACCCGCGGGAGCGGCTGCCGGATCGGGGCCCAGATTGCAGAGGTCAGATGTCAGAGAACTC
>CAZUYO010000115.1:0-8708 GCA_964624725.1 uncultured Thermodesulfobacteriota bacterium | reverse complement strand
GTGAGGGGGTCGGCCTTCAAGCCGGCCAGGTACGCGCCCCAGTGGAGGTGGGGACCGGTGGACCGGCCGGTGGAGCCCACAAGCCCGATCACCTCCCCTGGTTCCACGGGCTGGCCTTCGCGCACCCGGATCTCCTCCAGGTGGAAATAGGCCGTGAAGAGCCCCAGGCCGTGGTCCAGAAACACCGTGCGGCCCGTGTAGAAGAGCTCATCGGCCAGGGCCACCACCCCCCGCGCCGCGGCCCGCACCGGGGTGCCGCGGGGGGCGGCGATGTCGAGCCCGGAATGGTACCCCCTTCGTTCGCCGTTGTACACACGCCGCACCCCGAAGGGGCTCGACACCGGCCCCTCGGCCGGGAGCCGGAACGGCCCATCCCAGAGCCGGGGTCGGGACACCCGGGAGAGCACGGCCCGGATCCGCTTGGCCTCCCGGGCCGCCCGGGCGGCATCGGCGGGGTCGGGGTTCACGTGCCGCGGGTCCACCCGCAGCCGCTGCTCGCCGAAGGCCCGGGCCTCCACCGTCACCCGGCCGCGCCACGCGGCCTGGGCCCCGTGGGCGATCTCCAGTTCCGCCGGGCCCGGGACCGCGTCGGGGTCCACGGCCACCAGGCCCTCCCAAGCGCCGTCCGCCGCCGGCCAGAGCCAGAACTCCCGGCCCCCGAACCGGGCCCGCCACCCGCTCCCCTCGCCCTCGGGGGTCCAGACGATCCGGAAGAACTCCCCCTGCCGCGGCCGCTCCGGCTCGATCCGCACCCCTGCCGCGGCCGGGAGGGCGAGCCCCAGGGCCAGCCACGCCGCAACCCATCTTCGGCGAACCGCGAGGCGGCCCCGGCCCGAAGGCCGGACCTTCGTGCGCCGGCCCGGACCCGGCGCCGTCCCGGCATGGGCCGGACCCCCTCTGGGAGACCGGGGGGACCTTCGAAACCCCGTCCCCCGGACGACCCGGGCGAGGAACGCGGTCCGCCGCCGGGCTTCGCCGACCCGCCTCATGCCGGGCCCCCGGCGGCCCGCTCCAGGGCCGTTCGCAGCCGTTCCACCCGATCGGGTTCGAGGATCTTTCCTCCCACCTGCGCGTCCTCCACGTAAAAGGCGTCCACGGCCCGCCGCAGGCTCGTGGTGATCTTGGCGATCCGGATCGTGCATCCCTCGTCGGCGAGCGTACGGGCCACGTCGTAGAGGAGCCCGAGCCGGTCGGCCGCCTTGAGCTCCACCACGGTGTAGCGCCGGGATACGCCGTTCTCCACCCGCACCTCGGGCGGCACCTCGGGCAGCGGCCTCCGGAGCCCCCGGCGCTGGAGCCGCTCCTCGATCGTTCCGAACCCCACCTCCCCCCGCAGCAGCGCCCGGAGCGCCGCCTCGCAGCCGGGCCAGCGGTCCGGCCCGTCGCCGGCGCGCTCCAGGCGGAACACGTCCACCACCCAGCCGTCGGTTCGGCTGTTCAGCACGGCCGACAGGATGTTGAACCGGTGGGCCGCAAGCACCCCGGCCACCCGGGCAAAGAGCCCCGGCCGGTCCCGGGTCACGAGCACCGCCTCCGCGTGGCCCTCCTCGGGGACCTCCCGGAACCGCACCACCGGGTCGTCGTGCCGCCCGGCGAACGCCTCCAGGTGGGCCAGAAGGGTCTCCAGGGGGTTGGCCAGGAGGTAGCGCACGGTTTCCACCCCGGCCAGGAACGCCTCGACCTCGTCGGGGGGTACCCGGCCGGCCGTCGCTTCCCGCAATCGCTCGGCCACGGCCGCCGCTCGGGCCGGGTCGTCCCGCCGGGGCCCGGCCTCGCCCCCGGTTTCCAGGAACCGGCGGGTCCGGAGGTACAGGGTTTCCAGGAGCACCCCCTTCCAGGGGGTCCAGGCCCCCGGACCCACGGCCCGGATGTCGGCGAAGGTCAGGAGATACAGGAGATCCAGGGACTCCAGGTCCCCCACATCCCGGGCGAACGCCGCGATCACGTCGGGGTCGTCCAGGTCGCGGGCCTGGGCCGTCCGGGCCATCAGGAGGTGCCGACGCACCAGGAACACCAGGTACTCCCGCTGCTCCGGGTCGAACCCCATGCGGTCGGCCACGGCCACGGCCGCCTCGGCTCCCCGCTCGGCGTGGCCGCCCCCGCTCCCCTTCCCCACGTCGTGGAGGAGCGCGGCCAGGTAGAGCACCTCGGGGTGGCGCACCCGGCGGATCCGGTCGGTGAGCACGGGGAACTCCCCCTCGTACTCCCCCCGGGCCAGCCGCCGGAGCTCCCGCACGGCGAACAGGCTGTGCACGTCCACGGGGTAGACGTGGTAGAGGTCCCGCTGGCAGCGGCCGTGGATCCGGGCGAACTCCGGGATGAACCGGTCGAGGAACCCCACCTCGTGCATGGTCATGAGCGTGGTGGCCACCCGGCGCGGGGCCCGGAGGATCCCCAGGAACCGCGCCACGGCCTCGGGGTCGCGGCGGAACCGATCGTCCACCCGGTGGAGGTTCTCCCGCACCGCCTCCAGGGCCTGGGGCGAGAGCTCCCGGTCCGTCTCCTGGGCCGCCTCGAACGCGGCCAGGAGCACGATGGGCCGGCGCGCCACCTCGCCGGGGTCCACGGCCACCTCCCCGTCCCGGAACCCGACCCCCGGCTCCCGCCAGGGCTCGGTGCCGCCGCCTGACACCGCCGCGTCGGCCCGCGCCCTCCGGATCACCGTGCGGGTGAGGTGCATGACCCGCCGGGCCGTGGCGTGGTAGGCCTGGAGGAACCGCTCCACCCCCGGCACCCCGGCCCCGTCCTCGAACCCCAGCGCCCCGGCCGCCTCGTCCTGGCGCTCGAAGCCGAGCCGGTCGTCGCGCCGGCCGGCGGCCAGGTGGAGCTGGTTGCGGACCCGCAGCAGGAACTCCCGGCACGCCTCGAGCCCCTCGCGCTCGCCGGGCGGCACCCCCAGGCGCCGGCAGGCCTCGTCGAGGTCGCGGGTTCCGGCCGCCACCCGCACCACCCACTCGGCGGTGTGGATGTCGCGAAGCCCCCCCGGGCCCTCCTTCACCTGGGGCTCCAGCAGGTACACCGTGTCGCCGTACCGGGCGTGGCGGGCCTCCAGCTCCGCCCGCTTCGCCTCCACGAACCCGGCCCGGTCGCCCGAGAGGATCTCGCCGGCGATCACCCGGCTTTCGAGCTCGGCCCAGAGGTCCTCGGCCCCCCAGAGCCGCCGGGCTTCGAGGAGGCTCGTCCGGCTCCGCAGATCGGCCCGGGCCACGGCCAGGTTCTCCTCCACCGTGCGGGCGACGGCCTGCACCTCGAACCCGGCGTCCCACAGGGGGTAGCATAGGGCCTCGGCCGCCGCTTTCGGATCGTCGCCGCCCCGGTGGAGAATCAGGAGATCGAGGTCCGACGCCGGGGAGAGCTCGGCCCGGCCGTACCCGCCCAGGGCCACGAGGCAGACGGCCTCGGGACGCGCCCCGGCGGCCCGGAACAGGGCGGTCACGAGGCCGTCCACGGCCCGGGTCCAGCGCCGGACGAGTTCGAGTCCCCCGGCGCCGCTCCGGTGAAGCGCGCGCAGTTCCTCCCGGGCCGCCTCGGCCCACCGGGCCACGGCCCGGGCGCGCTCTCCCGGGTCGGCGGGGAGGACCGGGGCCGCCGGCACCGGGGTCATCCCCCCCTCCCCCGGGCGAACGCCTCGACCCCTTTCGCGAGAGCCTGGGCCACGCGCTTGCGGAACGCGGGGTCCCGGAGCCGGCGGGACTCCTCGGGGTGGGTGATGAACGAGGTCTCCACGAGGACGGCCGGCATCACCGCGCCGGTGAGCACGTAGAACGGGCCCTGCTTGACCCCCAGGTCCCGCACGGGCCCCACGCTGCGCGCGAGCTCGTCCACCAGGGCCTCCTGCACCGCCCGGGCGAGGCGCCGGGAGTCCTCCACCTTGGCCGAGAGCACCACATCGGCCAGGATGTGCTCCATCTCGGCCAGGTCCTCCTCGCGGCCCCGGTTTTCCAACGCGGCGAGCCGCCGGGCCGCCCGGTCGGAGGACGGGCTCAGGTAGTAGGTCTCGATGCCCCGGGCCCGGCGGGACGGGCTCGCGTTGGCGTGGATCGAGAGGAAGAGATCGGCGCCGAACGCGTTGGCCCGGGCCGTGCGCTCCTCGAGGGAGAGGTACACATCGCGGTCGCGGGTGAGCCGCACCTCCCAGCCCTCCCGCTCCCGGAGGAGCGAGGCGAGCTCCCGGGCGATGGCCAGGGTGACGTCCTTCTCCTTGAGCCCCCCGGGTCCGAGGGCGCCCGGGTCCTTCCCGCCATGGCCGGGGTCGATCACGACCCGGAACGGACGGCGGCCCGCCGCCCCTTCGCGCAGGACCCGGGCCACCACGTCCTCGGACGCGGAACGCGACGAAAACGCATCGATCACCAGCCGGGCCGGCCCCTCCAGGGGAAACACCCGATGGTCGGCTGGCTCCTCGAGGTCGAGCACCACCCGCACGGTGTCGGGGTCGTGCTGGGCCACCCGGACCCGCCGCACCAGCCCATCGCCGACGGCCACGCACCGCTCGCAGCCCCGCCCCACGCGGGCCGGCCGGAGATCGACGAAGATCCGGGGGGGCCGCTTCGCGTTCGGGTCGGCCGGGAGCTCCCCCACCTGGTACGCCACGGTGTGGCCCAGGTCCACCACGACCCGGGTGTATCGTGGGCCCGACCACCGCCGCACCCCGGCCACCGCGGTGGGCCGGTCGAGATCCCGGAGCCGGCGTCGGGCCGCGCCGACCATGTCGCCCGACGGGGTGTCCCGGAGCACCCGTTCGTAGAACCGCCGCGCCCCGGCCCGGTCCCCGGCCCCCTCCAGGATCCGCCCCGCCCGAAAGAGGGCGTCGTCGGCCAGCCGGGAATCGCGGTACGCTCGGGCCAGCCGGTCGTAGGCCTCCACCGCCGCCCGCCGGTCGGCCGGCCCCGCCGAGAGCGCCGCGGCCCGCTCCCGGCAGATCCCCACCATGTAGAGGGCGTCGTCGGCCTTGGCCGACCGGGGCGCCTCGTCGGCCACCCGCCGGAACCGGCGCGCAGCGGCGCGCCAGCTCTCGGGGTTTCGGGCCTCGGGCCCATCGGCGTCGAGCGCCCGGTACCGGGCCCGGGCGGCCTCGTAAAGGGGGATTCCCGGGTCCCCGCCGGCCCCGACCGCGGCCGCGAGCACGAGCACCATCAGACACCCGAGCGCGACCCGCCGCTCGCGGGTCACGGCACGAACCCCTTCCAGGTGCCGAGCGTTCCCAATCCCTTGAGGTTCACCGTCAGGAACACCTTTCGGTCGAGGCGGTCCTCCTCGGCCAGCAGGGTGCGGCTGTACGTGAGGTCGAGCTCCCAGCAGGGGTGGCGCACGCCCAGGAGGATCGCGTCCTCCAGGAGACGCCCCGCCAGGAGGTCGGCGCGGTTTCGGTAGGCGGCCCGGCCGTACCGCCCCAGGCCCACCCCGAGGCCCAGGTCGAGGTAGGTGGTCTCGTCGCGCCGGTGCCGGACCTCGGCCCGGGCGAACCGCCGGTCGTCCCCCCGGGTGCGCCACCCGGCCCCCCAGGACTCCCACGTCTCGGAGCCGAGGTCGTACGCCCCCTCGACCCACCACCGGCCCCCGAGGAGCCAGAAGGCGTCGGCCCGGAGCGTGCCCGCGCGTCCGCGGTCCAGGTCGCGCTCGGCCGCGAGGTCCGCGCCGACGCGCTCCTCCCCGCCCCGGAGCCAGCGGGTGCCCAGCCCCGCCCGGGCGAGTGCCCCTTCGTCGAACCGGTCGGCGGTGTCGAACACCGGCGGGTCGTCGCCGTGGCCCCGGCCCTCGACGCGGATCCCGGCAAAGGGCTCCACCGTGTGGAGCCATCCGCCCCAGCGCCGCCAACCGAAGGCGCCCACCGCGGCCTCGGCCACCGGGGCGCCCCGAAATCGGTCGTCGCCGTCCAGCCGGTACCCGTTTTCCCGGAACCCCACCCTTGCGGTGCCGGCCAAGGCCCCGAACCGGCCGTCCACCCCCACCCGGGGAAACAGGGTGAACCGCTCCCCCCGCTCCCCCTGGGCCCGCCAGAACCGGGCCCCGTCCGCCTCCAGGTCGGCCACCAGGGGCCCGGCCACCCGCACCGGCCGGCCCAGGAACCCCACCCGGGGCAGGGTCTGGAGCACTCCGGCCTGGGAGGTGTCCAGGGCCTGGAAGAACTCGGCCAGGCCGTAGGCGGTGCCGCCGGCCCGGTCCCAGGACCACAGCCCGAACGACCGAAGCCTCCGGGCATCCCGCTCGTCCAGGTCGTCGGCCAGCTCCTCCCGGTACCGGGTGTCTCCCTGGTACCGGCCGAGCACCCGGAGTCGCTGTCCCTCCCCGAACCGGCTCTCGTGGTCGGCCTCCAGGGCGTACCGGTGGGACCGGTCGGTCCGGTCGAAAAGGTGCTCCAGGTCCACCCGGCCGGCGTGGCCCTCGGCGGGAGCGTACCGGACCTCTACCCCCTCGGTCCAACCGCGGCGGCTCCGGTACTCGGCCCGGAGCGTCGCGTCCCAGGCGTCGGCCGGGGCCCAGTAGAACCGCTGGAGCCACCGCAGGCCCTGGGAGTCGGACCACCCGAGCCGGGGGAGCAGGAACCCCGTGCGGCGCTCCCGGATCACCGGGAACACCAGCACCGGCGTGTAGGCGAGGGGGGCCCCCTCCATCCAGAAGGCGGCGCCCCGGGCCCGCACGAACCCCTCGAGCTCCACGTCCACCCGGTCGGCCTCGACCCGCCAGCTCGGCCAGGTGCCGTCGCAGGCCGTGAACCCGCCCTGTTCCACGAGGTACGAGCGCTCGCCCACCCGCTCGAAGCGCTCGCCCCACACCTCGTACCCCTCGGCCGCGATCCACAGGCGCCCCCGGCGGATCACCCCCCTCTGGGTGCCGAGGTTCACCTCGAACCGGTCGCACTCCAGGCGGTTTCCGCCGGGGTCGGTGAACACCACCCGGCCCTCGGCCTCCACCCGGTCGGCCGACGGATCGAACCGGACCCGGTCGGCCCGGAGCCGGTACCCGTCCCACACCACCGACACCGCGCCCCGGGCCGTGACCTCCGGCTCCTGCCCCAACAACCGGGCCTCGATCTCGTCGGCCCGGATCTCCACGGGCCCCTCCCCCCCCACCCGGTCGAGGCGCAGGGTCTGAGCGCGGCCGGCTCCGGCCGCGAGGGCCACCAGAACGAGCGCGAGAAGGGGGCGCCTCAGGACACCCACCCGAGTTCCCTCAGCCGCCGGCGCGCCTCCCCCACCACCGTGAGCGACCCGGTGACGCATACGAGGTCCCCCGGTCCGGCCTCG
Organism: uncultured Thermodesulfobacteriota bacterium; assembly: GCA_964624725.1. GTDB lineage: Bacteria > Desulfobacterota > Deferrisomatia > Deferrisomatales > Deferrisomataceae > Deferrisoma. The sequence continues at coordinate 1,461 of CAZUYO010000115.1, read as the reverse complement.
GCCAGGGCCTGGTCCAGGGCCTCGGGTACCGTGGCGGCGGCAAGCGCCCGGTCCCCCACGAGGGACCGGGCCTCCTGGAGGAGCCGCTCGGGAGGGATCGCCCGGACCGAGGCCGACCGGGTCACCCAGACTCGATCGGCGAGGGGCGCGAGGTCCGCGACGATCCGCTGGGCGTCCTTGTCGCCGAGAACCCCGAGCACCAGAAAGAGCCGGTCCTTGGGTTCGCCCCGAAGCGTCTCGGCGAGCCAGCGGCTCGCGTGGGGGTTGTGGGCCCCGTCCAAGACCACCCGGGGCCCGGGGCCCAGCACCTCGAACCGGCCCGGCCACCGGGCCGCGACCACCCCCCGGGCCACGGCCTCCGGCGACACCCGCCACCCCCGTGCGGCCAGGCACTCGGCCATGGCCACGGCCACGGCCAGGTTCCGGCCCTGGTGGGGCCCCCGGAGGCTCGGCCGGAGGCCCGTAAGGCGCCACCGCCTGCCCCGATACCCGAAGCCCTCCCCCTCGGGATCCACGAACACGTCCCGGCCCACGACCACCACCGGAGCGCCCCGGGCTCCGGCCTCGGCCTCCACGGCCTCCAGGGCCTCCCCCTCGGCCGCGGTCACGAGCGGGACCCCCGGCCGGGCGATGGCCGCCTTTTCCCGGGCGATGTGGCCGAGCGTAGGCCCCAGGTGCTCCACGTGCTCCAGGCCCACGTTCGTCACCGCGCTCACCGCGGGCTCCACCACGTTGGTGGCGTCCAGCCGGCCGCCGAGGCCGGCCTCCACCACGGCGAACTCCACCCCCCGTTCGGCGAAATGGACGAACGCCATGGCCGTGATGACCTCGAACTGGGTGAGCTCGACCCCGGTGGCCTCCACCCGAGCCAGGAGCTCGGGCACGGCCTCGTCGGGCAGGTCGGCTCCGTCCACCCGGATCCGCTCGCCGAACGACTCCAGGGGTGGGGAGGTGTAGAGGCCCACCCGGTACCCGGCCCGTTCGAGGATCGAGGCCGTGAAGGCCGCGGTCGAGCCCTTCCCGTTCGTGCCCGCGACGTGGACCGCGGCGAACCGGGACTGGGGGTTCCCGAGGCGCCGCAGGCACTCGGCGATCCGGTCGAGCCCCAGGTGGATGCCGAACTTCTCGAGACCGTCGATCCGGCGGATCGCCTCCGCCGGGGTGAGGGCTTTGGGCATGGGGTTCCTTTGGCTTCGCGCTGGAAGGCCCCGCAGGGGCCCAGCGGCTTCCAGGGGTTTCTCCGACCCGGGGGTTCGCCGGGCCGGCTTATGCGCCTTCCAGGGCCCGCACCAGGGCCTGCGGATTCCTCACGGCCCAGGCGGCCGCATCGGGGGTTCCGGCCTCCCCGAGAAACTCCACGGCCACCAGGGGCCGGAGCGCCGTTTTCCCCAGAAAGACCTTGGGGGTGGACACGCCCCGCACCCGGTCGAGGGGGATCACCCAGGTGCGGGCCGGAACCAG
>CAZUYO010000114.1:0-8754 GCA_964624725.1 uncultured Thermodesulfobacteriota bacterium | reverse complement strand
CGGACCTCAACCACATCGAGAAGGCCCTGGACAGCCTCGACTTCCTGGTGGTCCAGGACATCTTCCTCACCGAGACGGCGGCCAAGGCCGACGTGGTGCTGCCGGCCTGCTCGTTCGCCGAGAAGGACGGCACCTTCACGAACACCGAGCGCAGGGTCCAACGGGTACGCGCCGCGCTGGCGCCCCGGGGCGAGTCGAAGCCCGACTGGCAGATCGTCCAGGAGCTCTCCACCAAGATGGGCTACCCCATGAGCTACGCCCATCCCCGGGAGATCTTCGAGGAGATCGCGTCGCTCACCCCGAGCTACGCCGGCATCGACTACGACCGGATCGAAAAGGAAGGCATCCCCTGGCCCTGCCCCTCGAAGGACCACCCGGGAACCCCGATCCTCCACGTGGACGGGTTCGCCCGCGGGAAGGGCCTGTTCCAGGTCGTGGAGTACAAGGGGCCCGCCGAGGAGCCCGACCAGGAGTATCCGTTGCTCCTCACCACCGGCCGGGAGCACCCCCACTACCACTCGGGCACCATGACCCGCCGGTGCGGCCGGATCAACGACTGTTTCCCCGAGGGGTTCCTCGAGATGCACCCGGCCGACGCCGAGCGCCTCGGCGTCCGGACGGGCGACACGGTGCGGGTGGCGAGCCGGCGGGGCGAGATCACCACCAAGGTCCAGGTGGTGGAGCGGCCGGCCCCCGGCACGGTGTTCATGAGCTTCCACTACAGCGAGTCGCCGGTGAACGTGCTCACCAACCCGGCCACCTGCCCGGTGGCCAAGATCCCCGAGTACAAGGTGACCGCGGTGCGGGTGGAGAAGGCCTAGTTCGCTCAAAACGGCGGGTCCGTCCGGGGCCTGCGCGTTGCGCGGGGAGACGACCATGGTGGACTTCCTGATCGAAAGCATCGTGAAGGTGCTCGTGGTGTTCGGGGTGCTCATGCTGGTGGTGGCCTACACCACCTGGCTCGAGCGCCGGGTCCTGGGCCGGATCCAGGTGCGCCACGGCCCGAACCGGGTGGGGTTCCAGGGGTTGCTCCAGCCCCTGGCGGACGGGATCAAGGGATTTTTCAAAGAGGACATCGTGCCGGCCAACGCCGACAAGCTCGTGTACGTGCTGGCGCCGGTCCTGTCCATCGTGCCCGCGCTGCTGATCGTGGCCGTGATCCCGTTCGGCGACTCGATCCACCTCTTCGGCCGGGAGATCGCCCTTCGCATCACCGACGTGAACGTGGCGCTGCTGTACATCCTGGGCCTCGCGGGCCTCGGGGAGTACGGGGTGATGCTCGGGGGCTGGGCCTCGAACAACCGGTACGGCCTCCTGGGGTCCCTTCGGACCGCGGCCCAGATGATCAGCTACGAGCTCGCCCTGGGGCTCACCCTGATCAGCGTGATCATGGTGAGCGGGAGCCTCTCGCTCGTGGAGATCGTGAACACCCAGCAGGTGTGGTGGAACTGCTTCAAGCAGCCCCTGGCGTTCTTCCTGTTCCTGATCTGCGGCCTGGCCGAGATCAACCGGACGCCCTTCGACATGCCCGAGGCCGAGGCCGAGCTCGCCTGCGGGTTCAACATCGAGTACTCGAGCATGAAGTTCGCCATGTTCTTCATGGCCGAGTACGCCCACCTCATCTCGCTTTCGATGATCATCACCTGCCTGTTCCTGGGCGGGTGGAACCTGCCCTTCGGCATCGCCACCCCGGGGCTTCTCAAGTTCCCGGTGTTCGTGGCCAAGGTGTTCGTGCTGGTGTTCTTCTTCATCTGGGAGCGGGGCACGTTCCCCCGGCTCCGCTACGACCAGATCATGCGCCTGGGGTGGAAGTGGCTCATGCCCCTGGCGCTCGCCAACATCTTCGTGACCGGCGTCGTGGTCACGGCGATGGCCTAAGCCCGGCAGCCAAGGAGAAGAGCCCATGGCCGTCATCACCCCCCTCCTGAAGGGGCTCGCGTTCACCCTGAAGCGGTTTTTCTCGAAGCCGATCACCTACCAGTACCCGGAGCAGAAGCGGGAGCCCTCGGAGCGCTGGCGGGGCCTGCACCGGCTCAAGACCGAGGACGGGCGGCTGAAGTGCGTGGCCTGCGGCCTGTGCGAGGCCGTGTGCCCGGCCAAGGTGATCACCGTGGAGGCCAAGGAGACCCCCGACGGCCGGCGGTTCCCGAACCGGTTCGTGATCGAGGTCACCCGGTGCATCTTCTGCGGGTACTGCCAGGAGGCGTGCCCCAAGGACGCCATCGAGCTGACCCGCAACTACGAGTTCTGCGGCTACACCCGGGAGGAGTTCCACATGACCCGGGACGTTCTGGCCCGCAACTAGACGGAGGGCGACCCCATGGCGCTAGCGATGTTCTTCGTGTTCGCCGCCTTCGCGGTGCTGGGCGGGATCGGGGTGATCCTGGCCCGGAACCCGATCCACAGCGCCCTGAGCCTGGTGGGCACCATGGTGAGCCTGGCCGTGATCTACCTGCTCCACCACGCGGAGTTCATCTTCGCGATCCAGCTCATGGTGTACGCCGGGGCGATCATGACCCTGATCGTGTTCGTGATCATGCTCCTGGACATCCGGCAGGAGGAGGCCGAGCCCGAGCGGCTCGCGTTCGGCCGGGTGATCGGCATGGTGCTCGCCGGGCTCATGGTGGTGGTGCTCCTGGTGCCGGTGGGGGCGGGCCTCATGGGCAAGCCCGGCGACATGACCGAGGAGGTGCTGGCCCGGGTGGGGAGCGTCCAGTTCCTGTCGGAGAAGCTCTTCACGGGCTATCTCCTGCCCTTCGAGATCGCCTCCGTGCTCCTTTTGGTGGGGCTCGTGGGGGCGGTGGCGCTGGCGAAGAAGCGGCTCTAGTTCCGGACCGGGGCTCGCCCCCGGCGCGGCGTGGAGGACGAGGCGATGATTCCGTTCGAGTATTCCATGGGGCTTTCGGCCGTGCTGTTCGGCCTCGGGGTGGTGGGGGTGATGGTGCGGCGCAACCTCATCGTGCTCCTCATGTGCGTGGAGCTCATGCTCAACGCCGTGAACCTCGCGTTCGTGGCCGTGGCCGACCACCTCAACAGCGTCGAGGGGCTCCTGTACGTCTTTTTCATCATGACGGTGGCGGCCGCCGAGGCGGCCGTGGGGCTCGCGATCGTGGTGGCCCTGTACCGGGCCCGCCGGTCCGTGCACGCCGACGAGATCAGCCTGCTCAAGGGCTAAACACCGGCTCGCCTGAGGGAGGCGTCCCATGCTCGACCTGATCTGGCTCATCCCGTTCTTCCCCATGGTGGGCGCCCTGGCGAACGGGCTCTTCGGGCGCAAGCTTCCGAAGGGGCTCGTGGCCACGGTGGCCTGCGGGAGCGTGTTCCTGTCGTTCCTCGTGTCGGCCGGCGCGTTTTTCAGCCTGAAGGCCCTGCCCCCGGCCGAGCGGGTGTTCGAGCAGGTGATCTTCGAGTGGATCGCGAGCGGCACGACCAAGGTGACCCTGGGCTACCTGCTCGATCCCCTGAGCTGCGTCATGATCCTGGTGGTGACCGGGGTCGGGTTCCTGATCCACGTGTACTCCGTGGGGTACATGGCCCACGACCCCGGGTTCAGCCGCTACTTCACCTACCTGAACCTCTTTTGCTTCGCCATGCTCACCCTGGTCCTCGGCAACAGCTTCCTCGTGCTGTTCGTGGGCTGGGAGGGCGTGGGGCTGTGCTCGTACCTGCTGATCGGGTTCTGGTTCGAGGACGCGGCCAAGGCCGCGGCCGGCATGAAGGCCTTCATCGTGAACCGGATCGGGGACTTCGGGTTCCTGCTCGGGATGTTCCTCATCTTCTGGAAGTTCGGCACCCTGGACTTCCGGGCCGTGATGGAGCAGGCGCCCCACGTGCTCGTGGCCGGCGGGGCCATCGTGACCGCGATCACGCTTCTCCTGTTCGTCGGGGCCACCGGGAAGAGCGCCCAGATCCCGCTCTACGTCTGGCTCCCCGACGCCATGGCCGGCCCGACCCCGGTCTCGGCGCTGATCCACGCCGCCACCATGGTGACCGCCGGGGTGTACATGATCGGCCGGTGCAACGTGCTCTACTCCATGGCGCCCACCTCGATGACCGTGGTGGCCACCATCGGGGCCCTGACGGCGCTCTTTGCCGGCACCATCGCCATCACCCAGTTCGACATCAAGAAGGTGCTCGCCTACTCCACGGTGAGCCAGCTCGGGTACATGTTCACCGCCATGGGCGTGGGCGCCTACGCCGCGGGCATCTTCCACCTCATGACCCACGCCTTCTTCAAGGCCTGCCTGTTCCTCGGGTCCGGCTCGGTGATCCACGGCATGCACGAGGAGCAGGACATGCGCAAGATGGGCGGCCTGCGAAAGCACATGCCCCACACCTACTGGACGTTCCTGATCGCCACCATCGCGATCGCGGGTGTGCCGCCCCTGGCCGGGTTCTTCTCCAAGGACGAGATCCTGTGGAACGCCTGGGCCAACGGGTTCAAGTTCCAGTGGTTCCTGGGGTTCGTGGCCGCCGGCATCACCGCCTTCTACATGTTCCGGCTGGTGTTCATGACCTTTTTCGGCAAGGAGCGGTTCGACCCCCACGAGGTCCACGTGCACGAGTCCCCGGCCACCATGACCGTGCCCCTGTGGATCCTGGCCGGGCTCTCGATCGTGGGCGGCTGGATCGGCATCCCGGCGGCCCTGGGGGGCGCGAACCACTTCCACCACTGGCTCGCTCCGGTGATGGGCGGGGCCCACGAGGCGGCCGAGGGGGTGAAGCACGCCGCCGGCGGGCTGGGCCTGGTGACCACGGCCTGGGCCTCCGAGGCCGCGGGCCACGCCGCCGAGGCCGCCGGCCACCACGACCCGGCCGAGTACGCCCTGATGTTCCTGAGCGTGGCCTACGCCCTCCTGGGGATCCTGGTGGCGTACCTCTGCTACATCGCCAAGCCCGACATCCCGGCCAAGGTGGCCGAGAAGTTCCGGGGGCTCTACGAGCTCCTCTACAACAAGTACTTCGTGGACGAGATCTACCAGGCGGTGTTCGTGGAGGGCACCCTGGCCCTGGCCACGTTCTGCTACGCCTTCTTCGACGTGGTGGTGATCGACGGCATCGTGAACGGGGTCGGGTTCCTGGTGCGCGCGGTGGGATCGGGTCTGCGCCGCTTCCAGACCGGGCAGGTGCAGGCCTATGCGCTCTCGATCCTGCTGGGGGCCGTGATCCTGGTGGGCTACTACGCCGTGGTGGCCTCGTTCTAAGAGGGGTGGAGGAGAGGTTGGGATGAGCCACTTTCCGTACCTGAGCACGATCACGTTCCTCCCCCTCCTGGGGGCGCTGGTGCTCCTTCTGATGCCCCGCCGGAGCGAGGGCGCGATCCGGGGCTGGACCCTGGCCGTGACCCTGGTCACGTTCGTGATCAGCCTGGCCCTGTGGGTCCGGTTCGATCCGAGCGTGGGCGGCATGCAGTTCGTGGAGCGGACGACCTGGGTCGAGTCGCTGGGGATCTCCTACTACGTGGGGATCGACGGGATCAGCCTGTGGCTCGTGCTCCTGACGACGTTTTTGAGCGTGATCTGCGTGCTCTCGAGCTGGACCATCGAGAAACAGGTCAAGGAGTACATGCTCTTCTTCCTGCTCCTCGAAACGGGCATGCTCGGCGCCCTGATCGCCCTGGATCTCGTGCTCTTCTACATCTTCTGGGAGGCCATGCTGATCCCCATGTACTTCCTGATCGGGGTCTGGGGCGGCACCGACCGGATCTACGCGGCGATCAAGTTCTTCATCTACACCATGGTGGGGTCGCTCCTCATGCTGGTGGCGATCCTGGCCCTGTACTACCTGAACATCCGGGCCGGCAACGCCCCCACCTTCGACCTGCTGAAGCTCTACGAGCTCGACCTGGCGCCCAACGTCCAGTTCTGGATGTTCGCGGCCTTCTGCCTCGCGTTCGCCATCAAGGTGCCCATGTGGCCCCTGCACACCTGGCTCCCCGACGCCCACACCCAGGCCCCCACGGCCGGCTCCGTGATCCTGGCCGGCGTGCTCCTGAAGATGGGCACCTACGGGTTTCTGCGGTTCGCCATGCCGCTGTTCCCCAACGCCGTGGAGGCCTGGGCCCCGTTCATGATGGTGCTGGCCGTGATCGGCATCATCTACGGGGCGCTGGTGGCCATGGTGCAGGACGACGTGAAGAAGCTCGTGGCCTACTCCTCGGTGAGCCACCTGGGGTTCGTCATGCTGGGGCTCTTCGCCCTGAACATGCAGGGGGTCCAGGGCGGCCTCTACCAGAGCCTCAACCACGGCATCTCCACCGGCGCCCTGTTCCTCCTGGTGGGGGTGATCTACGAGCGGCGCCACACCCGGGCCATCGCCGACTTCGGGGGGCTCGCCAAATCCATGCCCAACTACGCCACGGTGTTCCTGATCATCACCATGAGCTCCATCGGGCTACCGGGCCTCAACGGGTTCGTGGGCGAGTTCCTGATCATGCTCGGGGCGTTCCTGAGCTCCAAGCCCGCGGCGGTGTTCGCGGCGACCGGGGTGATCCTCGCCGCCGGGTACATGCTGTGGATGGTGAAGCGGGTGTTCTTCGGGGCCCTGGACAAGGAAGAGAACCAGAACCTCCTCGACCTCACCGGCCTGGAGTGGGGGTACCTGATCCCGATGGTGGTGATGGCCTTCTGGATGGGCATCTACCCGGGCACGTTCCTGCGGAAGACCGACGCCACCCTGGAGCTCTGGCTCCAGCGGTTCGAGGCCAAGAAGGAGGCCTGCCGGTCGCTGGAGGCCCCCAGCGCCCTGGCCCTGCTGGAAGACGGCCTGAAGCGGGTGCTTCCCGGCCCGTTCGCGGACTAACCGCCCTGACCGAGACGAGGTGACGCGATGACGTTCTCCATGGCCGACATGCGACTGCTGACGCCGCACCTGGTGCTCACGGCGGCGGCCCTGCTCGTGCTCCTGGCCGAGGCGGTGAGCCCCGGACGGCGCAAGGGGTTCCTGCCGTACCTGGGGATCGCGGCGATCGTGGTGGCGGCGTTCACCACGCCGGGGCTCTTCGGCCCGCCGCGCCACGGGTTCTCGGGCATGTTCGCGGGCGACGGGTTCGGGGCCTTCGTGTACTTCATCCTCTACGCCGTGGGGGCCCTGACGCTGCTGGTGAGCGACGGGTACCTCCGGGACGAGGGGCGGGACCACGCGGAGTACTACGCCCTGGTGCTCCTGGCGCTCGTGGGCATGATGCTGATGGCCGGGGCCACCCACCTCATGTCGCTCTTCCTCGCGCTCGAAACCATGAGCATCGCGATCTACGCCCTGGCCGGGTTCTTCCGGGACGAGCGGTCCGCGGAGGCGAGCTTCAAGTACTTTCTGCTGGGGGCGTTCTCGAGCGGGTTTCTGCTCTACGGCATCGTGCTGCTCTACGGCTCCTGCGGCACCACCGAGATCCGCGGCATCCTGGAGGCCTTTTCGGCGAACCGGGCGCTTCTGGGCTCGCCCATGGCCCTGGCCGGGGTGGGGCTCGTGACCGTGGGGTTCGCCTTCAAGGTGGCGGCCGTGCCGTTCCACATGTGGACCCCCGACGCCTACCAGGGCGCCCCCACCTCGGTCACCGCGTTCATGGCCACGGGGGTCAAGGCCGCGGCCTTCGCCGCGGTGGTGCGGGTGTTCTTCGTGGCGTTCCAGACCCTCCACCTGAACTGGAGCGGGGTCCTGTGGGTGCTCGCGTTCCTCACCATGACCGTGGGGAACCTGGCGGCCATCGCCCAGACCGACGTGAAGCGGATGCTCGCCTACTCCTCCATCGCCCACGCCGGGTACATCCTGGTGGGCGTGGTGGCCGGCACCCCCGAGGCCGGCGCCGCGATCCTGTACTACCTGCTGGCCTACGCCTTCATGAACATCGGGGCGTTCGCGTGCCTCATCATGGTGGGGCGCAAGGGCCAGGAGAACACCGAGCTCACGGCCCTTTCGGGCCTGGGGTTCAAGTTCCCGGCCCTGGGGCTCGCGCTCAGCCTGTTCATGTTCTCGATGGCCGGCATCCCGCCCACGGCCGGGTTCATCGGGAAGTTCCTGATCTTCAAGGCGGCCGTGCACCAGGGCTACTACTGGCTCACCATCTTCGGCGTGCTGAACTCGGCCGCGAGCGTGTACTACTACCTGCGGGTGATCGTGACGATGTACTTCAAGCCCGAGCCCGACACCCCGGTGGTGGAGGGGCTCCGGGCCGGGCCCTCGATGGCCGTGGCCACGATCCTGGCCGGCCTGGGCGTGCTCTATTTCGGCATCGTGCCGGGCGGGCTGGTGGACCTGGCCGCGCAGGCGATCCGGTTCCTGGCGTAGTGCTTGTCAGGGCGCCCTCAAGTTGGTAGGGTAGAGGCCGCACAGGGAGACGGCGATGACGGTACGACGAACCCAGATTCGTTCCTGCTGGTGGTGGTGGCCCGAGGAGAGGGGCTGACCGCCGCCGTTTCCCGAACGCGAGGGACACAGCGCGCCGCGGGCAGCCCCGAAGCTGCCCGCGGCGCTTTCGTTTGGAGCAAACGAGGGCCGCGGGACACCGCGGCCCTCGTTGCGTTGGGGACCGGCGACATCGGGGCGCTACGGCACCACGGAGGGCAAGGCTTGGGGAAGGGATTTGGCCGACCGGCGCCCCGACCGCGGACCGGAGACCGGAGACCGTCGACGGAAGTCTTGGTGACCACGGAGAGCACGGAGGACACGGAGGGCGGAGTTTGGCCGCCGAGCCGCCAAGCCGCCCAGCCGATGGCCGATAGCAGGGAGTCCCGCCATGCCCTACAAGATCCTGGTGGA
>CAZUYO010000113.1:0-8817 GCA_964624725.1 uncultured Thermodesulfobacteriota bacterium | reverse complement strand
CCGAGGTGGAGGGGGCCCTCCGGGGCCTCGAGGTGCGGGTCCGGGCCGCCGCGGGGTTCGGGGCCCGGGTGGCCGCGGATGCGCTGGAGCGGAACGATCTCGCCCGGGTCGGTGCCTACGTGACGGAGATGACCCGGAACCAGCCCGACACCTGGGTCGCGGCGCTGGTCCTTGACCCCTCGGGGGCCGTGTGGGCCCAGGCGGGGGACCCGGGGCCGGACCGGGGGGCGGTGCTGCGGGTGGCCGACCTGGCCCGGGCCGGCCCGGTCTGGGTGCCGGCCCGGGGGCGCCGGGGCCGGGTCGTTGCGGCGGTCCCCGTGGAAGGGCGCGACGGAGAGACGCTCGGGCTCTACGTGCTCGTGGGGCGCCTGCCGGCCGATGCGCCCTATCTGCGGGTGCTCCGGCGGCAGGGGGTGGCGGTGGGAGCCCTGGTGTTTGCGGTCTTCGTCGTGTCGGTGCTCGGCGTCCGCTGGCTCGCCGGCCCCCTCGATCGGCTCGAGGCCGTGGTGGGGCGGGTGCGGGAGGGCGACCTCTCGGTGCGGGCCGAAGAGGGCGCCTGGGGCGAGGCCGGGCGGTTGGCCCGGGGGGTGAACGCCATGCTCGACCGGATCGAGCGGCTGGTGGCCGAGGTGCGAGACGCCGAGGCCCGGGCCCGGCGGGCCGAGGAGCTCCAGAGCCTCGCCCACCTCGGGGGCGGGCTCGCCCACGAGATCAAGAACCCCCTGACCACGGTTCGGCTCCTCATCGAGTCCATGGTCCGCGAGGCCCGGGACGGGGGCCAGAGGATCGAGGTGGCCCGCCAGGACCTGGAGCTCCTGGCGAGCCAGGTGGCGAAGATCGACGAGGTGCTCGAGGAGTTTGTGGCCTACGCGCGGCCGCGGCCGCTCAGGCCCGGGCCCGTGGACCTGGGGGACATCGTCGGGGCCGTGGTGGAGGCCCAGGCCGTGGCGGCCCGGGAGCGGGGGGTACGCCTGCAGGCGTTCCCCGGCCCGCCGGCGAGGGTGTGGGCCGACCGGCAGCGGTTGGAGCAGGCGCTGACCAACCTGGTGGCAAACGCGCTGGCCCATTCGCCTCCCGGCGGAACGGTGCGGGTGGGGTGGTCCGGGGGTGACGGCCGGTTTACCCTGTGGGTCGAGGACGAGGGCGAGGGGATCCCGGCCGAGATGCGGGGCCGGATCTTCGAGCCGTTTTTCTCGAAGCGGGAGGGGGGCATGGGCCTGGGGCTGAGCATCGTGCGCTCGGCCGTGCTCCAACACGGCTGGGAGATCGAGGTGGAGGACACCGCGGCCGGCGGGGCGCGGTTCGTGATCCGGGGGAAAACCGGCGTGGACGACGGGGAAGGGGCCGGGCCGGAATCCGCCTCCCAGCCTCCCGACGTCCCAGCTTCCTAGCCTTCGAGCCGAGGGAACACATGGGCATCGTGCTCTTGGTGGACGACGACCCGGGCATCCGGTACTCCTTCGGCCGGGCCCTGGGGGAGGACTACGAGGTGCGGGCCGCGGCCACGGCCGAGGAGGGGCTCGCCGCCGTGGAGGCCGACCCCGAGGCGGTGGACCTCGTGCTCCTGGACATCCGGATGCCGGGCCGCGACGGGTTCTGGCTCCTGGACCGGCTGCGGGAGGGGTTCCCGAACCTGCCGGTGGTCATGGTCACGGCCTACGGCGACACCGAGACCGCCATCGAGGCCATGAAGCGGGGGGCCTACGACTACCTGGTGAAGCCCTTCGACGTGGGCCACGTGCGGGCGCTCATCGAGGCGGCCCGCAAGCAGCGGGCGCTGACCCGGTCGGCGGTGTCCCTCGAGCCCGACGCGCCGTCGCCCGGCGACCGGATCATCGGGAACTCCCCGGCCATGGTCGAGGTGTACAAGCGCATCGGCCAGATCGCCGCCACCACGCTCCCCTGCCTCATCACCGGCGAGACCGGCACGGGAAAGGAGCTCGTGGCCCGGGCGCTCGTGCAGTACGGCCCCCGGGCCGAAAAACCCTTCCTGGTGGTGGACTGCGCCGCGATTCCCAAGGATCTCCTGGAGTCGGAGCTCTTCGGGTACGAGGAGGGGGCGTTCACGGGGGCGCGAAAGGGCGGAAAGCTCGGCAAGTTCGAGCTCGCCCACGGGGGCACCCTGTTCCTGGACGAGATCGCCGAGATCCCCTTGGCGCTTCAGTCGAAGCTGCTGCGGGTGCTCCAGGACGGCACGTTCCAGCGGGTGGGGGGCACCGAGGAGATCCGGGCCGACGTCCGGGTCATCGCCGCGACCTGCGCCGACCTCGAGGCCCGGGTGGCCGCCGGCGCGTTCCGGGCCGACCTCTTCTACCGGATCAACGTGGGCCGGATCCACCTGCCGCCGCTGCGGGAGCGGCGGGGCGACATCCCGGCCCTGGTGCGCTACTTCGTGCAGAAGCACGGTGCGGCCGTGGGCCGGCCGGTGACCGGGGTTTCCGAAGATCTCCTGCGCGCGCTCCAGGCCCGGCCGTGGCCCGGCAACGTGCGGGAGCTGGAAAACGAGATCCGGCGGCTTCTGGCCTCGACCCGGGGCGAGGTGCTCGCGGCCGAGATCCCGCCCGCCTGCCCCGGCGAGGACGCGGCCTGCGCCGAGTTGCGGTCCCTGGCGGCCCGGGCCCTCGAGGAGGGGGGCGAGGGCGCGTTCCACCGGTTCGTGGCCCGGGCCGAGGCGAGCCTGATCGCCGAGGCCCTGGAGCGCACCGGCGGGAACGTGAGCGCCGCGGCCCGGCTCCTGGGCATCACCCGGCTCACCCTGCGCAAGAAGGCCGAGGAGTACGGAATCCGGGTTCCGGATCCGGACGCCTGACCCGGCGCCTACCCCCGTTTCCCCCCGGGGGCCCTTTCCCGAATCCCGAGATGCGTCGCACCTGTGGGGCCCCGGACCGGGTGGGGTGCGCCATGCCCTGGTAAAAACGGGGTTTTTCGTTCGCCGTCGCGCGTGGGATCCTAACGTCGTTTGGGGTATTGCGCGAACCGGGGTCGCCTCGGTATACTCAGCCGCGCTTGTGCGCTCGTGAGGGGCGACCCCGGGGAGGAGAAGGGGACTGCCGCGGGTCGCGTGTTTCGTTCAACCCGTTGGGAGAAGGAGGTCGGTCATGGCAGAGAACACGCAAGAGATCTACCCGGTTCCCGAGGAGTTCCGGAAGCGGGCGTACATCAAGAGCCGCGAGGAATACGAGCGGCTCTACAAGGAGTCGCTGGAGAACAGCGACGCCTTCTGGGCCCGGGTGGCCGAGGAGCAGGTGACCTGGTTCAAGAAGTGGGACCAGGTGCAGGACTGGAAGTACTCGAAGGACGAGGTCTACATCAAGTGGTTCATCAACGGTAAGCTCAACGTCGCCTACAACTGCGTGGACCGGCACCTCGAGAAGCGCGGCGACCAGGTGGCCATCATCTGGGAGGGCAACGAGCCCACCGAGGACCGGAAGATCACCTACCGCGAACTCCACGACCAGGTGTGCCGGTTCGCCAACGTGTTGAAATCCCGGGGCGTCAAGAAGGGCGACCGGGTGTCGATCTACCTGCCCATGATCCCCGAGCTCGCCATCGCGATGCTCGCGTGCGCCCGGATCGGCGCGATCCACTCGGTGGTGTTCGGCGGGTTCTCGGCCGACGCCCTCAAGGACCGGATCCTCGACGCGGACAGCCACGTGCTGATCACCTGCGACGGGTTCTACCGGGGCGCGAAGCTCGTGAACCAGAAGGCCCAGGCCGACGAGGCCATGGAGAAGTGCCCGGGCGTCTCCACCTGCATCGTGGTGGAGCGGGTGGGCGACAAGCTCCAGACCAACATGAAGGCCGGCCGGGACCTGTGGTGGCACGAGGAGGTCGCCAAGGCGAGCCCCGAGTGCCCCTGCGAGGAGATGGACGCCGAGGATCCGCTCTTCATCCTCTACACCTCGGGTTCCACGGGGAAGCCCAAGGGTGTGATGCACACCACCGGCGGGTACCTCGTGTACACCTCGTACACCCACAAGCTCATCTTCGACTACCACGACGGCGACGTCTATTTCTGCGCCGCCGACATCGGCTGGGTCACGGGGCACAGCTACATCGTGTACGGGCCGCTCTGCAACGGCGCCATCACCGTGATGTTCGAGGGGATCCCCACCTACCCGGACGCGGGCCGGTACTGGGACATCATCGGCAAGCACAAGATCAACGTGCTCTACACCGCGCCCACGGCCATCCGGGCCATCGCGGCCCAGGGCGACGAGCACGTGACGAGCCGGCTCGACAAGCTCGAGACCCTGCGGCTCCTGGGCACGGTGGGCGAGCCCATCAACCCGGAGGCCTGGCGGTGGTACTACAACGTGCCGGGCCGCAAGAAATGCCCCATCGTGGACACCTGGTGGCAGACCGAGACCGGCGGCATCCTGATCTCGGGGCTGCCGGGCGCGATCGACATGAAGCCCGGCAAGGCCACCACCCCGTTCTTCGGGGTGCAGCCGGTGCTGGTGGATCCGGAGAAGGGCCACGTGCTCGAGGGCGTGGCCGAAGGGGCGCTTTGCATCGCCCGGCCCTGGCCCGGCCAGATGCGGGGCGTGTTCGGCGACCCGGACCGGTTCCGCATGACCTACTTCCAGCAGTACGACGGGTACTACTTCACCGGCGACGGCGCCAACCGCGACGCCGACGGTGACTACCAGATCACCGGCCGCATCGACGACGTGATCAACGTCTCGGGCCACCGCATGGGCACGGCCGAGGTGGAGAGCGCCCTGGTGCTCCACCCCAAGGTGGCCGAGGCCGCGGTGGTGGGCTACCCCCACGAGATGAAGGGCCAGGGGATCTACGCCTACGTGACCCTGGCCGCCGGGGCCGAGCCCTCCGAGGAGCTCCGGAAGGAGCTCGTGCAGCTGGTGCGCAAGGAGATCGGGCCCATCGCGACCCCGGACTTCATCCAGTTCGCCCCGGGGCTTCCCAAGACCCGGTCCGGAAAGATCATGCGCCGGATCCTGCGGAAGATCGCGGCCAACGAGGTGGAGGCCGGGTTCGGCGACACCTCGACCCTGCTCGACCCCTCGGTGGTGGACCAGCTCGTGGAGGGGCGGCTCAACAAGTAGGACGAGCCGAACGCCGGAGCACCGAAAAGGCCGGCCCCGCGAGGGGCCGGCCTTTTCTTATTGGTTTCCCGGGAGAGCCTGTGGTACCGGTGGGCGCGTTCCCGGCGAAAGGAGTGCCCCCGTGCCCACGCAGTCGAAGGTGCCCCCCTGGAGGGTGGACCTCGCCCTCCTCACCGTGGTCCTGCTGTGGTCTCTGAACTTCGTGATCCTCAAAGCGGCCCTGCCCCGGTTCGACCCGCTGGCACTGGCGGCGCTGCGGTTCGTGGGGATCGCCGCGCTGTTCGAGCTCCTTCTTCGGGCCCGGCGGGTCGAGGGCCGCATCGCCCGGGCGGACCGAAAGGCGTTCGTCCTCTCGGCGCTCGTGGGCTACACCCTCTACCAGGGGCTCTTCATCCTGGGGCTCCACCGGGGCACGGCCTTCTCCACGGCCCTCATGATCAACACGGGCCCCGTGTGGGCCGCGCTCATCCTCACGCTCTGGGGCCTCGAGCGGGTGGGCCGGCGCCAGTGGGCCGGCATCGTGCTGGCGCTTGTGGGGCTCGTCCTGTACGTGGGGCCCCGGCTTGTGGCCCGGGCCGGCGGGGTGGGGGACCTCCTGGCCCTGGGGGCCGCCGTGTCGTGGTCGTGCTACGGCATCCTCAATAAGCCCCTGCTCGAGCGCTACGGCGCCTTCTACCTCACCACCCGCACGTTCCAGATCGGGGCGGCCCTGTTCCTGCCGTTCGCCGTGCCGTCGCTCTTCGGGCAGAACTGGGCCGGGATCGGCGCGGCCGGCTGGGCCGCCGTCGGGTACTCGGTGGTGTTTCCCATCGTGGTGGCCGTGAGCCTGTGGAACTGGGCCATCGGCCAGCGCGGCGTGAGCCGCACCGTGGTCTACCAGTACCTGGTGCCGGTGACGAGCGGCCTCCTGTCCTGGGTGTTCCTGGGGGAGGCCTTCGGCCCGGCCAAGCTCGTCGGCGCCGCCGCCGTGCTGGCCGGCGTGGCCCTGAGCCGGAAGGCGACCTGAGGACAAAGGAAAAGGGGGGAGCCCGTTTTCGGGCTCCCCCGTGCGCGAGGCCGGTTACTGGGCCGTCCAGGTGTTCGTCCCGTCCGACACGGATTCGAGCGCCGGGTTGAGCATGCGAAGTTCCAGACTGCTCTGGCTCTGGTCCACGAACACCCGGGCCGTGGCCTGGGGGCTCGAGCGCCCGGCCTCCACCACGGTGGTGGTGAGGAACGGGAACGCCGTGGGGTCCGAGCCGCCCACCCGGATGCGGAAGTCCACGAGGTTTCTCTGCTCCACATTGACCTGGGAATACTTCTGCGAAAGTTTCTGCGGCGCCGGGGTGGTCTGGCCTCCGGGCGCGGCCACGATCACCAGCGGCCCGAACGCCGGTTTCGTCCGGAGGTAGAACGGCGCGCTTCGGTCCCGGCCGGCCGCCGCCACCGTCGCCCCGCCTCCGGTGCGGCCGTATCTGCGGTTGGCGTCGGCTACGACCCGGGCCGTGCGAAGATCCAGGTCGGACTGCACCACCCGGGCGAGCCACGCGACCCGCGCCCCGGCCTGGGGGTCCCCCACCACGGCGTTTTCCGGGATCACCAGGGCCACCTGGTCCAGGGCATACGCGTGGGCCGAGTGGTTGGCGGAGTAGTTTTCCGGGGTGATCGTGTCGTTGATGATGTTCGCCACGATTCCCGCAAGGAACCCGGCCGAGAGCTGGGCCCCGCTCATCTCGAAGCGGAAGGACTCGGGCGCCTGGGTGAACACGCCGAAGGGTTTCCGGACGGGAATGAGCTCGAAGGTGTCGGTGCTGTACACGAGGGCTTTCCCCGCGTTGTTGAACTTCACGTTGGCCTTGAGGTGCTCCCAGACCCGCGGAAACACCTCTTCGAGCCCCTCCTGGGTAAACATCCCCGGCAGTGCCCCCTGGAGGGTGCTCACGAGCGAGGCCAGCGCGTGATCCGGCAACGCTTTCCCCGTCTCGACGTTCACGCCCTGGTTGTCCCAGATCTGGAAGGCGGCGGCCACACCGGCCGAGGCCAGGACCCCCGCCGGGCCGGCTGCAGTGAGCAGGGCCCCGACCGCGGCGGCCCCCACCGACACCACCACCTTGGCCGTGGCGGCCTTGAGCGCGGCCTCCGCGTCGACCCGGGTGGTGAGCCGGAGGTCGTCGTCCCGCACCCGCTGGGGGTATCGGGTGAGCAGAAGGGGGGCATTGATCGTGGCCTCCACCAGGGGGTTCCCGTTCGGGTCCGTGGGGTCGGTGGTGAACGTGAACGCCGCCCGGGGGCCTCCGAGGTGGAACGCCGTGCGGATCGTGTCCCGGCCGTCGAAGTCCTTGGAGAACGTCACGACCCGGCCTTCGGCGGCCGATGCCGCCCGAACCGCTTCCGCGCCGATCGTATCGGCCAGGTCCGACACCTGGCCGGTGCGCAGATACCCGCAGTCGAGCCCCGGCAGGTCGGCCCCCGGGGTCCGGGCCACGAGCTGGTAACGGGAGTCAGCGAACCGCCCGCCCGACGCCCCGCCCTGCTGGTAGAGCAGGCCGTTGTCCATCGGAAGGACCGGGCCGTCGGGGTGCCACAGGGTGAAATCGGTCAGGGCCGAGCTGTTGGGCCTCTTGCGGCCGAAGGTCCAGGGGTCGAAGCACACCCCGGCCAAGGTGAGCCCGAACGGGGTGAGCCGGGCTTTTCCGGTGACCACGGCCTCGGTGACCTCGTTCGGCACCCAGGGGCTCGGCTCGCCGATGAAGTCTCCCCAACGGCCGTCGTCCGGGGTTCCGGGGAAGAACGGCATGTCCAGGATGCCGAGCCCCTTGTCGGGATCGTGGTCGATCCCGATCCAGACCTCCTGGCTGGCGGTTGGGTCGGGGGGCTGGGGCTCGCCGGAGGTCGGGTCGGGCTCGAAGGCCAGGTCCGCGTAGGCCTGGTCCCGGGTGAGGCCGCCCTCCTTCACCGCCAGGGTGGGCGCCCGAAGCGCCTCGTGTTTGGGCACGAAGTTGAACACGGTGAGCGGCTGGTGCAGGAGCGTCCGCGCAAGCCCCTGTTGGGTCACCTCTACGGTGAGCGCGGTGTCCCCCACGCCGGAGCTCACCCGGTCGGGGAGCCCGTCGGGCAGGTCGACGGCTTCGCCGTCCACGGTGGAGGTTTGGTCCGTGACATCCCCGTACAGGTCGAACCGCGCCGACTGGCCGCCCACGAGCCAGCGTTCCACCTGGGGCTGCAGGGCGTACGTCGGCACGTACACGCCCGGGGTTCGGGTGGGCTTGCGCGAGAACCCGGCCAGGGGGGTGGTCTGCCCCGTGGTCTCCACCTTGGCGGCCACCCGCACCGGGAGCGTCGTGCCGGCGACCTCCACCTCCACGGGAACCCGGGCCCGCTGGGACATGCCGGGCCATTTCGCGTTCAGGGGGAGCACCGTGGGCACGGCACCCTTGGGCTTCACCTCGGCGATGTCCAGGGGCCCCGCCTTGTAGTGGGCCTCGGCCTGGCTGCCGAAGAAGAAATGAAGCGCAAAGCTCCCCCGGCCGGTCGTGAAGTACTCGGCCGGCACGGTGAGCGTCACGTCCAGGGTGTTGGCGTCCACGGGTGTGACGGCGTCCACCGTGGGCTCCAGGGTCGCCTGCCCGTCCCTCCGGAGCTCGACCCGGGCGAGCGTGGGGGTTCCCGCGGCCAGCAGGTCCGCGAAGCTCTTCCCGCCCTTCAGCCGCCAGGTCGCCTGGAACGCCCCGGAGTGCCCCGCGGGGGCGAGCTGCACCGCCGGGGTGGC
>CAZUYO010000112.1:0-8917 GCA_964624725.1 uncultured Thermodesulfobacteriota bacterium | reverse complement strand
CGCTTTGAGCGGTCCACGGTTTTTCAAGCCCCCACCTTTGGTGGGGGTGCCTGACCCTCTGGCCGCGAGGGGAGCACCGAACGGGGCGGGTCCGGTCGACGGGCCCGCCCCGTTTCGTTGGGTGCCCCCGGGATCGGAAGGCGCGGTTCTTGCTATTCGCCCCGGGGCCCGGGGGGACGACGCCGGCCCGGCGGATGGCCGTGGGGCGGCTGGCTCCACCCGGGCGGAGGCGCCGGTAGGGGGCCCGCGATGTGCAAGGAACCTCGGCCCGCGGTCGCCGGTCTCTTTGCCCCGGCCAGGCCCGGCCACGGGGTGGCCGAAGGCGAAGAGGCATGGTTCGTGCGGGCGGGCCGCATCGCGGCGGACCCGGGCTTCCCAGTCCGTCGCCGGTATCCGTCCCGGGGCCGTCGGGTCCCGGTCGGTCCGGCCGTCACGTTCTGGTCGTTTCGGTTCCGCTCGCGAAACCGAGGCGGACAGAAAAAGGAAAAAGACCGAAAGGGGCTAAAGAGACGGACCCGTCTATCCGATGGGTTTCTGTGTTTGGGCCGGTCCAAGTGGGGGATCCTTGACACACTGAACCCCCTCCGATACGATCCGGCGGGATTTTCCGTGGGGTGCCGTGGAGTTCGAGCGAGCCGCCCCGCCCGCCTTCGCCAGGAGCTCCGCATGGTGCTTTGGAAACCCAAGAACCTGGTGGGCCTCGATATCGGAAGCCATTTTCTCAAAGCTGTTGAGCTCCGGCACCACAAGGGGGGCTACGAACTGCGCAACCTGGGCGTGGCCCAACTCCCTCCCGAAGCGATCGTCGACGGCGTCATCATGGACTCGGCCGTGGTCGTCGAGGCGATCCGCAACCTCTTCTCCCATCTCAAGATCAAGAACAAGAACGTCGCCACCTCGGTGTCCGGCCATTCCCTGATCGTCAAGAAGATCCAGATGCCCCTCATGACCGAGGAGGAACTGGAAGAGCAGATCCAGTGGGAGGCGGAACAGTACATCCCGTTCGAGATCGACGAGGTGAACGTCGATTTCCAGATCCTGGGGCCGGTTCCCGAGGAGGAGGGCCAGATGGAGGTCCTCCTGGTGGCGGTCAAGAAGGACATCATCAACGACTACGCCGCGGTGATCACGGAGGCGGGGCTCACGCCCCAGGTGGTGGACGTGGACGCCTTCGCCCTGGAGAACGTGTTCGAGGTGAGCTACCCGGAGCACCTGGACAAGACCGTGGTGCTCGTGGACGTGGGCGCGAGCATCATGAACATCAACGTGCTCCGCAAAGGGGTGAGCACCTTCACCCGCGACATCACCATGGGCGGGGCCAACTTCACCGAGGAGATCCAAAAGGAGCTGGGGGTGAGCTTCGAAGAGGCGGAGATCCTCAAGCTCGGCGGCCACGTGGGCACCCTGGGGCCCCAGGACGCCCTGGAGATCCTGCGGCTCACCACCGAAAACCTGGTTCTGGAGATCCAGCGGTCGCTCGACTTTTTCAGCGCCACCTCCGCCGAGGAGGAGATCCACGGGGTGTTCCTGAGCGGCGGGGCGTGCCGCGTACCGGGCCTGGCCGCGGCCGTGGAGGAGCGGGTGGGGGTGCCGGTGGAGATCCTGAACCCGTTCCGGGGGATCCGGTGGTCGGAGAAGCTCTTTGACCCCGACTACCTCGAGGAGGTCGGGCCGGTGGCAGCGGTGGCCACGGGATTGGCCCTCCGGAGGATCGACGAGCGATGATCCGCATCAATCTCCTTCCGGTCCGCGCCGAGCGGCGCAAGGAACTCCTCCGGCGGCACGTGGCCCTGGTGGTGCTCCTGCTCGTCGTGGTGGCGGGCACCATCGCCACCGTGCACGCGATGATCGGGGCCGACATCGACCGGGCCCGCCAGCGGATCTCGGAGCGCAAGGCCGAGATCGCCCGGCTCCAGAAGGTGATCGGCGAGGTAAAGGAGTTCCGGAAAAAGAAGAGGGACCTCGAGGAAAAGCTCGACGTCATCGCGCGCCTCGAGGAGCGCCAGCGGGGCCCGTCGCGGGTGCTCCACGAGATCGCCCGGCTGATCCCCGAGAAGATGTGGATCGAACGGCTCCGGGACAACGGGGGCCAGATCGACCTGGAGGGGTACGCGATCGACAACCAGACCATCGCGCGGTTCATGACCGATCTGGAGCGGAGCCCCCTGTTCCGGGGGGTGCGCCTCGAGGTCACAAAGCAGGTCGCGAAGGGCGGGGTGAACCTGAAGTCGTTCACGATCCACGCGACGATCGTGTACCCGAAGGCGGGGTGACCCATGGCAGCCGTGGTCGACACCTATCTCAAGTGGCCCACGAGCCGGAAAGCGCTGCTGTGGGTCGGGATCACCGTGGCGGTGGGGCTGGGCTACTACTTCCTGGGGTTCCAGCCGCGGCTCCGGGAGCTCCAGCGCCTGGAGGAGGAGTACGACCGGCTCGGCAAAGAGCTGCGGGAGAACCAGGCCATCGCCGACAACCTGCCCCGGGTCAAGGAGGAGGTCCGCCGGCTCGACGAGAAGTTGGCCGAGGCCCTGCAGAAGCTCCCGAACCGGGAGGAGATCCCGAGCCTCCTGCAGACCATCAGCGACCTCGGGAAGGACTCGGGGCTCGAGTTCCTGCTGTTCAAGCCGGGGGCCAGCCAGCCCAAGGAGTTCTACGCCGAGGTGCCCCTGGAGATGCAGGTGCTCGGCCGGTACCACGACGTGGCGGTCTTCTTTGACAAGGTGGGCCGCCTGCCGCGGATCGTGACCATCGTGTCGAGCGAGTTTGGCAATCCCAAGGTGGACCCCGGGGGCACGAAGCTCACGGTGAGCTGCCGGGCCGTGACGTACAAGTTCCTCGAACCCGGGGAGGCGCCCCCGTCCAAGGGCGCCAAGGGCCGCAAGAAAGGGGGGAAACGATGATCCCCCGCGCGCGTCTTGCCGTGTGGGCGTTCGCCGCGGCGCTCGGACTCGGGGCCTGCGGCGGCGAGCCCCCGCCGACCCCGGCGCCCCCCCCGCCGGCTCCGGCCCGGCGGGCCGCTCCGGCCAAGGCCCAGGCGGCCGAGCCCCAGGAGAACGCCCCGGAACCCGCCTTCGTGTACGACCCCGAGGGGCTCCGGGACCCGTTCCAGCCCTTCATCAAGATCGAGCCGAAAAAGGCCAAGAAACGGGCCCCCGAGGTGTTCGTGCCCAAGACCCCGCTCCAGCGGTTCGCCGTGGAGGAGCTCCGGGTGACCGGGATCGTGTGGGGCGAGGGCGCCGGGGCGCGGGCCCTTGTGGAGGCTCCCGACGGCAAGGGGTACGTGGTGCGGGTGGGAACCCTCGCGGGCGACCGGGGGGGGAAGGTCGTCGCGATCCGGCCCGATCGGGTCGTGGTGGAGGAGCGGGTGGTGGATCTACTGGGAGAGGAACAGGTGCGAACCGTGGACCTGCGGCTCCGCACTCCCGAGGACGAGGTGAGGCCATGAGCCATGCGAGACGGCGCCCGAGCGCCTGGACGACGGTAATGGGGGGAGCCCTCGCGCTGGTGCTGGCGGCCTGCGCGGGGCCCCAGCCCCGCACGAGCCCCGAGCCGGCCGCGTCGGAGGCCCCGGCATCCCGGGTGCGGATCACCGGGGTCGAGATCACCCCGGCCGATGCGGGCGACCGGATCCACCTGGAGGCCGACGGCACGCCGGAACACGCGCTCACCGTGTCCGACGCCCCGCCCGCCGCAACGCTGACGCTCTCCAACGTGACCCTGGAAGGGGTGGCCCCCCGCGTGGACGTGGGCGACGGGGTGGTGGAACGGATCGAGGCCCGGGCCCTGCCCGGGGGCGGGGCGGTGTTCACGGTGACGGCGGCCGGGCCGGTGGAGGCCCGGGCGCAGCCGGTCGAGCGGGGGCTCGACCTTCTGGTGACCCTGGGGGGGAGCCCGGCGGAACCGGCCGCCGCGGCGAAGGGCCAGGCCGAGCCCGCGAAGCCGGCGCCGGCGGTCGAGGCGCTTCCGGGCGGCGAGGGGGTACGGTTCCGGTTCGGCGCCGAGCCGTCGAACCTGGCGGCGTTCCTCCTGTCCGACGGCACCCGGCTCGTGGTCGACGCCGAGGGCGTGACCCTGCCGGAACCCCAGGTGACGCAGGAGCTCGGAGGAAAGATCGTCCGGGTTCGGATGGGCCGGCAGGAGGGCCGGGTGCGGGCGGTGGTGGAGGCCGCGGAGCCCGGCGCCTTCCAGGGGTACCGCCTCGAAAAGGCCCCCGACGGGTTCGTGCTGGCGCTCGGCGGGGAGGCTCCCGCCAAGGAGGAGCCCGCGGCGCAGCCGGAGCCGAAAGCGGCGCCCGAACCGGCGCCCGCGGCCCCGCCGGCCGAGGACGCCGCCCGCTGGGCCGGGCTTCCGGGCGGGGGCGAGGTGGTGGACCTCGGGTTCCAGCAGGATCCCGAGTGGAGCCGGATCGAGCTCGCGTTTTCGAAGCCCACGCCCCACCGGGTGGTCGAGGCGGGGCCGGACCGGATCGTCGTGGACCTGCCCTCCACGGCGCTCCCGAAGCGGTTCACCCGGGCGCTTGACACCTCGGCCTTCCCCGGGGCCGTGAAGCTCGTCGCGGCCTATCCCCGGGGCCGGGACACCCGGCTCGTGGTGGATCTGCGCAAACCCGCTCCGTTTCGGATCGAGCGGGACGAGGCCCATCTCAACCTGCTCGTGGCCGGCGGGTCGGCCGAGCCGCCGGCGGTCGGGGTGGCGGCCGTGAAGGCGGAGAAGGACCGGGTCGTGCTCGTGGAGGGCGAGGGCCCGGCGGCCGAAGCCCAGGCCGGGGAGGCGGAGGGGCCGGTGTACACGGGTCGGCGGCTCTCCATGGATTTCGTGGACGCCGACATCCGAAACGTGCTCCGGCTCATCGGCGAGGTGAGCGGACTCAACGTGGTGGCGGGCGACGACGTCCAGGGCAAGGTCACCGTGCGGCTCGTGGACGTGCCCTGGGACCAGGCCCTGGACGTGATCCTGAAGACCCGGGGCCTTGACAAGGTGCGCGAGGGCAACGTCCTGCGGATCGCCCCGGCCGAGCGCCTGGCCCAGGAGAAGGCCCGGAAGCTCGAGCAGGAGAAGGCCGAGAAGGAGCAGGCGCCGCTCGTGACCGACATCGTCCCGGTGAACTACGCCTCCGCCCAGGAGCTCTCCGACAAGGTGAAGGCGGTCCTTTCGGACCGGGGCGCCGTGTCGGTGGACGAGCGCACGAACGCCCTCATCCTCAAGGACGTGGCCGAGCGCCTGGAGCAGGCCCGGGCGCTGGTGCGGCGGCTCGACACCCAGACCCCCCAGGTGCTGATCGAGGCCCGGATCGTCGAGGTCTCCTCCACCTTCGCCAAGGACCTGGGCATCCAGTGGGGCGGGCGGTTCGAGGCGAGCACCCGCACGGGCGCCGCCACGGACTGGGCGTTCCCCCACTCGATCGGGGTCTCGGGCGACACGGGGGTGGGGAACTTCGCGGTGAACTTTCCGAGCGCCGGCGGCGCGGCCGGGCCCGGAGGCGCGCTCGCCCTCACCCTGGGCCACGTGAACGACGTCTTGAGCCTCGACCTTCGGCTCTCGGCCATCGAGACGGCGGGCAAGGGCCGGGTGATCTCCTCGCCCCGGGTCACCACGCTGGACAACAAGACGGCCGAGATCAGCCAGGGCGTGGAGATCCCGTTCACCACGGCCACCGAGGAGAAGATCGAGACCCAGGCCATCGAGTACAAGCTCCGGCTCAACGTGACGCCCCACGTCACGGCCGACCGGTCCATCATCATGAAGATCGACCTGTCCAAGGAGGATCCGTCGACCACGTTCGTGGCGGTGGACTCCCAGACCCCGGGCAAGGAGACCCGGGCCGCCACCACCGAGGTGCTGGTCAAGGACGGCGAGACCACGGTGATCGGCGGCATCATCACGAACCGCCAGTCCAACACGCAGTCCGGGATCCCCTGGCTCTCGAAGCTGCCGTTCGTGGGGTGGTTGTTCAAGAGCAAGAACAACCGGGTGGACAAGACCGAGCTCATCATCTTCATCACCCCCAAGATCGTGAACCAGCCGGTGGTGGAGGCCGCCGCCCGGAGCCTGTGATGGAGCTGCGGTACCGCACGGCCGGGGAGTCCCACGGCCCTACGCTGGTGGCCCTGGTGGAGGGGGTGCCGGCCGGACTGGAGGTGGACCCCGGGGCCATCGATCGGGACCTGGCCCGCCGCCAGGGCGGATACGGCCGGGGCGGCCGGATGAAGATCGAGACCGACCGGGTGGAGGTCCTGGCCGGGGTCCGCTGGGGTCGCACCACCGGCGCCCCCGTGGTGCTGGCGGTCCGGAACCGGGACTGGGCCAACTGGCAGGAGGGGATGAGCCCCTCGGCCGAGCACCGGGGTGCGATCCCGGCCGTGACCCGGGTCCGGCCGGGCCACGCGGACCTCGCGGGGGTCCTAAAGCACGACCTCGACGACGCCCGGAACGTGCTGGAGCGGGCGAGCGCCCGGGAGACCGCGGCCCGGGTGGCGGCCGGGGCCTTGGCCAAGGCCCTACTGCGGGAGATCGGGGTCGCGGTGGGGTCGTTCGTGACCTCGGTGGGGCCGGTGGAGGCGGCCTGGGAGGACCCGTTCCCCGAGCTCCACGCCCGGGCGGAGGAGGGCCGCCTCAGGATGCCCGACCCCGAGGCCGACGAGGCCGCCTGCCGGGCCGTTGACGAGGCCCGCGCGGCCGGCGACACCCTGGGGGGCACCTTCGTGGTGTTCGCCACGGGCGTACCCGTGGGGCTCGGCACCCACACGGTGCCGGAGGGCCGGCTCGACGCCCGGCTCGCGGCGGCCTTCCTGGCCATCCCGGCGGTCAAGGGGTTCGAGGTGGGCCTCGGGTTCGAGGGGGCGAGGCTTCCGGGATCCCGGGTCCACGACGAGATCCTGCCCGGCGGCCCCGGCGACGGGCGAAAGGGAGGGGTGGCCCGGCCCACCAACCGGGCCGGCGGGATCGAGGGCGGTATCACGAACGGCGAGGCCGTGTGGGTGCGGGCCGCCATGAAGCCGATCCCCACCCTCATGCGGCCCCTTCGCACGGTGGACCTGGCCACCGGGAAGCCGGCCGAGGCCTCCACCGAGCGAAGCGACGTGTGCGCCGTGGCGGCCGCGAGCGTGGTGGGGGAGGCCGTGCTGGCGTTCGAACTCGCCCGGGCCGCGGTGGAGAAGTTCGGGGGCGACAGCCTCGCCGACCTGCGGGCCGGGCTCGAGGCCTACCTGGACCGGATCAACCGGCGGTGGTCCGAAACCTCGTCCTGACCGGGTTCATGGCCTCGGGCAAATCGGCCGTGGGCCGGCGGGTGGCCGAGCGCCTCGCCTGGCCCTTCGTGGACCTCGACGAGGCCATCGAGGCCGAGGCCGGCCGGTCCGTCCCCGAGATCTTCGCGGCCGAGGGGGAGGAGGGGTTCCGGGACCGGGAGTCCCGGGCCCTGGAGAAGGCCCTTCGGGGCGGTCCGGCGGTGATCGCCACCGGGGGCGGGGTGCTCCTCCGGGAGGAGAACCGCCGCCGGCTTCAGGGCCACCTCCTCGTGAATCTGCGGGTCACGCCGGAGGAGGCCGTGGCCCGGGCCCGGACGGGTGGGCCGGTGCGGCCGCTCCTCGGGGGAGACGACCCGCTCGGCCGGGCGAGGGCGATTTTCGAGGCGCGCCGGGGGCTCTACGACGCGGTGCCGATCCAGGTGGACACAATAGGGCGCTCGGCGGACCAGGTGGCGGACGAGGTTCTGAACCGGGTCGGCCGGGAGCTGCGACGGTGAGAACGGTGATCGTGGGCCTCGGCGACCGGGCGTATCCGGTCCTGGTCGGTCACGGGCTCCTGGGTCGGCTTGGCGACCTCGAACCCGCCCGGGGCGTCCTGGCCGGGCGGAGGGCGTTCCTGGTGACCGACCGCACCGTGGAGGCCCTCTGGGCGGGCCGGGCCGAAGCGGCCCTGGGGGCCGCGGGGGCGGCTCTCGTCAGCCGGTTCGCCATGGAGCCGGGGGAGGCCCACAAGAACTTGGAGACGCTCGGGCGCCTTTGGGACGCCCTCCTGGCGGCCGGCATCGAGCGCGGCGACCTGGTGGTGGCCCTGGGGGGAGGGGTGGTGGGCGATGTGGCCGGGTTCGCGGCGGCCACCGTGCTCCGGGGCGTGGGGTTCGTGCAGATCCCCACGACGCTTCTCGCCATGGTGGATTCGAGCGTGGGCGGGAAGACCGGCATCGACCACCCCCGGGGCAAGAACCTAATCGGCGCGTTCCACCAGCCCCGGCTCGTGGCGGCGGACCTGGCGCTCCTGGCGACGCTCCCCGAACGGGAGGTCCTTTCGGGCCTGGCCGAGGTGGTGAAGGCGGGACTCCTCGGCGACCCGGATCTGTTCGAACTCCTGGAGGACCGGGGGCCGGCGTTGATCCGGGACCCCGGGGCCCTGGAGGAGGCCGTGGCCCGGGCCGTGGCGCTGAAGGCCCGGGTGGTGGAGGCCGACGAGCGGGAGGCCGGGGAGCGGGCGCTCCTGAACCTGGGCCACACCTTCGGCCACGCCGTAGAGGTCGCGGCCGGGTTCGGGGCCTACACCCACGGCGAGGCCGTGGCCATGGGGCTTTCCTTCGCGGCCCGGCTCTCCGAGCGCCTGGGCCTCCTCCCGGCGGCCGAGCGGGAGCGGATCGAGCGGCTCCTGGGGGCCTGGGGGTACCGGCTAAGGCCGGAGGGCGTTTCGGCCGAAACGGTTCGTAACGCCCTTCGCCACGACAAAAAGAGCCGGGGCGGCGAACCCCGGTGGGTGCTCCCCCGGGGCATCGGCCGGGCCGAGTGGGGGCACCGGGTGCCCCCCGACCTCGTGGACGCCCTGCTCGCGGAGACGGTGGACGACCCATGACCTTCCCACGGCGCGTTCTTCCCCTTGCCCTCTCCCTCCTCCTCGGCCTCGCGGCCTGCGGGGTGGACGAGTACGATCC